>JAEMTQ010000001.1:66309-84449 GCA_016462185.1 Ilumatobacteraceae bacterium | reverse complement strand
AAGAAGCTTGATCAGGTCAAAGCGATTAAGAAGCAAAAAGAACTCGAAAAGCGAAAAGCTCTTGCCGAACGCAAGCGATTGCAAAAAGAGAAACAAAAAGAAGCAATTCGCCTGGCTAAAGAACGTGCAAAGTTAAAGGCACAACAAATCGCCGAACGTCAAGCCTTGAAGGCTGCAAAAGAAAAAGAACGGCTTGATGCCCAACTTGCTCGCGAAGCTGAAAAAGCTGCCAAGATCGCCGCACGCGAGGCTGCTCGTTTGGCTGAGATTGAAGCCAACCGTAAACCGGTTGCTCCACCAAAGCCACCAATTATCAAAGGTGTAATGCAAGATGGCATAACGCCGACAAAAGAGTTCAACATTGAATTTTTGATGTCGCAACGCGAACTATTGACTGTTGAGCGTAAAAACTTACTTGGTCAGGCTGATCAACTTGAAAGTGAAGCCAACGCGATTGTCGAGAACTCAGAAATGGGTGACGTGCAGTTTGATGATGAGGGTGGCGAAGGCGACACGATGGTGGTCGAACGCGAGCGAGATCTCACGCTTTCGGCATCGGCTCGTCAAACAGTCGAAGAAATTGATGAGGCACTCAAACGACTTGAGACCGGCGATTATGGCTATTCATCTCGATCTGGTTTGCCGATTCCGCGAGAGCGTTTGAAAGCGATTCCGTGGACGACCGAGCTTGTTATCGAGCGTGCAGGTGGCATTGGTACTTACTAGGTCTTCGACCTCAACTGCCAAAATCATTATCGCGTTGGTCGTCATCTGCGATCAGTTGACAAAGCACTGGGCGTTGAACTCTCTGAATAATGGACGAACAATTGATATTTTTTGGACGTTGAGGTTTAACTTGGTTTTTAATTCAGGAATGGCATTTTCTAAAGGGCAAGGTTTGGGTCGATTAATCGGACTATTAGCAATCGGCGTTGCTGTTTGGCTTTGGTTGAGTCTGCGCAAAGCATCTACAACAATTGGTTTGGTTGGTACCGCGATGTTGATCGGCGGAGCAATTGGAAACGTCGTTGATCGGCTGTTTCGCGGCGACGCCTGGCTCAAGGGATCAGTCGTCGACTTCATTGACCTGCAGTGGTTTCCAGTTTTTAATGTTGCTGATTCTTCGGTCACTATTGGTGCGATGTTGCTGATTTATTCGTCAGTTGTTGCGTCGCGAATCAAGGCTGCATCATGAGTCAAGAGACTTTTGGCGCCGACGAGTCTGACTCACGCGTGATTGACGAACACGTACCTGCCGCGCTTGACGGCCAGCGAGTGGATCGAATCGTTTCACTCGTTGCTGACATTCCGCGAGCATCCGCGGCCGCACTTATTGAAGCGGGTGCCGTCTTGCTCGATGGCGCAGTTGTCAAAGCCGGAAAGATAAAAGCAAAAGAAGGTCAACATTTGAAAGTTGAACTCAGTTTGCTGCCGCGAAAGCAACTTCCTCTTGCTGAGCCCGATCTAAAAGTCGATGTTGTCTATGAAGATGATGATGTGATCGTGATCAACAAGCATGCGGGCATCGTTGTGCACCCTGGCGCGGGTAATCCGACAGGCACACTTGTTAACGCAGTTCTGGCCAAATATCCCGAGATTGCAAAAATTGGTGATCCATTCAGGCCTGGGGTTGTGCATCGTCTTGATGCCGGTACTACAGGCTTGATGATGATGGCGCGAACTGAGCATGCATACGAATCTTTAGTTGAAGCGCTCTCGCGTCGCGTCGTGACTCGTCGATACTTGGCTTTGGTTTGGGGTCATATGAGCGCGGTGACTGGTGTTATTGACGCACCGCTTGGTCGTGATCAACGAGATCCGACAAAAATGGCTGTACTTGCCGGTGGCAAAGTTGCTCGCACAACATACGAAGTTCGTCAAGCATTTAACGTGCCAGTTGATTGTTCGCTAATTGAATGTGGACTCGAAACCGGACGAACACATCAGATTCGAGTACATCTTGCAACTTTGGGTCACAGTGTGGTTGGCGATGTTGTTTATGGTGGTGCGCGAAGTGTTCTATCTTCGCCCCGACCAATGTTGCATGCCACGAGCTTGCACTTCACGCATCCGACTTCGGGTGAAGAAATGAAGTTCTCGGCTGACTTGCCCGAAGACTTTGCCGCCGTATTGGCAAAGTGTTCGCAGCGCACCGACTAGCGCAAGTTATTTTTTAACTGCAGGCCAAGCAGCCTCGCCTTTAGAGATTGCGGCAATATCTTCAAGTGTGTATTTAGCAAGGTGCTCACGCATGTATTCGCTGGCCAGGTTCCAGACACTAAGCAACACGCACTGTCCATCGTGATCACAAGCACCATCTTTGTGAGGCTCACCGAAGTCACCAACTGAAATCGGACCGTCAACTGCCGAAATTATTTCTGATAGACGAATGTCACTCGCCGGTTTGGAGAGAATGTAGCCACCGCCGACACCCCGCTTTGATTTGACTAGGCCGGCGCCTTTGAGCGCCAAGAGAATTTGTTCAAGATATGGCTGCGGAAGTGCGGTGCGCTCGGCAATATCTCTTACAGATGTCGGCACCTCGTCATCAGCGTGCAAAGTTAAGGAGAGCAAAGCGCGGCAGGCATAGTCGCCGCGGGTAGAGATTCGCACGTCAATATTCTATGTCATTTTGAGCGGGCTCTATTAAGGCTGAACTACTCTCGGGGGACACGATCATGCCAAACAAACCTGCAACTGGACCGCGACTTCCAAACTATAAAAACGGTTGCATAACAGGCATTATTCCTGCGTTGCTTGGTCCGTCTGGCACGAAAGAAATTCCAGACTGGATGCCAAGTGCCGTGCAAGGGGCGCGCCAAGTTGTGCTTCTTGTAATTGATGGTCTGGGTTGGCATCAATTGCAAAAAAATCTTGCTCAGTGTCCAACTATGAGCGCAATGCAAGGATCTTCGATTACTACGGTCGCTCCAACGACAACAGTGAGCGCACTTACTTCGATCACAACCGGCTTGGCGCCTGCCGAGCACGGCCTTGTCGGCTATCGCATTGACATGGGTGGGCGAGTGATGCAAATGCTCAGGTGGGGTGATGACAAAGGTGATCTGAGAAATATGTATCCGCCAGATTTGGTTCAGCCGTGTCCGCCGTTCATGGGTGCGAGTGTGCCGGTTTTGAGCAAAGCAGAACTTGAAGGCTCAGCATTTACTGAGGCTCATTTGCGTGGCGTAAAAGCACGAGGTTGGCGTGCGGCCTCAAGTATTTCTGTAGAAGTCGGACAGCTGCTTCGAAGCGGTGAGAAATTTATTTACGCGTATTACGACGGCGTCGACAAGATCGCCCACGAACGCGGCTTTGGTCCTTTTTATGAAGCAGAGTTGCGCAGCGCCGACGCAATTGTCAAGAGCATTCAAGATGTCTTGACACCGGGATCCGTTCTGTTAGTGACGGCCGATCACGGACAAGTAATGGTCGGCACAAACACGCTTCCGCCGAATCCCGAAGTTTTGGCGATGACGGCGTATCAATCGGGTGAGGGCAGATTCAGATGGTTGCATGCCCGCGATGGAGTGCAAGTTGAGTTGCTTGCTCGCGCGTCTACGCACCACGCAGATGTGGCATGGGTTGTGAGTAAAGAACAAGTGATCGACGAAAATTGGCTTGGGCCACGGCTTGGGCCGGCGACCCGCAAGCGACTTGGGGATGTAGCGCTGGTGCCTCGTGACCCAATCAGTTTTGATGACGTGGGCGATACTGGCCCATTTTTGTTGCAGTGTCGACATGGTGCTTTGACCGACGACGAACTAGATGTACCGTTGCTCGCAACAGCGGTTAAGTGATAAGTTTGGCGCCCCCACCATGAAAAACTCTGCAGATAAACCAGATCCGATAGGCGAATCGGCTGAAGTGGTCGATGAGCAAAGTGAAGTCACGCTCGAGACAGTGACTGCGCCGGCAAAAGTTATGCGCATTGGTTCGATGATCAAACAGCTGCTTGACGAAGTTCATTCAATGACGCTTGATGTGCCTTCACGAGAGCGATTAGCAGAGATCTATGAGCGTTCAATTGTCGAACTTGCCGAAGCGTTGTCGCCTGACTTGCAAGAAGAGTTGAGGATGTTGGCGTTGCCGTTTAATGATGGCGAAGTTCCATCAGATGCCGAGTTGCGTGTGGCTAAAGCACAGTTAGTTGGTTGGCTCGAGGGTCTGTTTCATGGCATTCAAGCCACGATGTTCGCCCAACAACTGTCGATGCGTCAGCAATCTGATCAAAAGCAGATTCAGTCAGGTCAGGCGCCAAACGCACAACCAGGGGATCGTCCAGGAACTTACCTGTAATGGGTAGTTCGTTTACTCATCTTCATGTTCACACAGAATTTTCGATGCTTGATGGAGCTTCGCGTCTTGATGAGCTAGTTGATCGAGCAGTGGGTGATGGTCAACCTGCGTTGGGCATCACTGATCACGGCAACATGTACGGGGTTATTGATTTCTATAAAGAGTGCACGAAGCGCGGCATTAAACCGATAATTGGTACCGAGGCTTACATGGCCTATGAAACTCGATTTGAACGCCCAACACGTCGTGGTCGAGTCGACGACAGCGGCGGCGACACCGAAGCGGGTAAAAAACTTTATTATCACTTGACGCTTCTGGCTGAAAATAACGTCGGTTATAAAAACTTGATTCAACTTGCAAGCTTGGCTTTTCTTGAGGGCTATTACTACCAGCCTCGAATGGACTGGGAGTTGTTGACTAAATACAGCTCAGGGCTGATCGCAACTTCGGGTTGTCTGGGTGGGCATGTTTTGCAAGCACTTAAAAATGGAAAGAACGAAGAGGCGCTCAAGACTGCGGCACGACTACAAGATATTTTCGGCAAAGATAATTTTTTTATTGAACTTCAAGACCACGGCATTCCACTGCAGATTGAGACAAATCCGAAACTCGTTGAAATCAGCAAGAAACTCGGTGCACCACTTTTGGCGACCAATGACTGCCACTACACACATCGCGAAGATAGTGGTGCGCATGATGCTTTGCTTTGTGTGCAAACTGGTTGCACGATTCACGACCCGAATCGCCTCAAGTTTGAAGGGCATGAGCACTATCTAAAAACTGCCGAAGAGATGCGTTGGCTGTTTCGTGAGCAACCCACATCCTGCGACAACACCTTATGGATTGCCGAGCGTGCAAAAGTTGATATTCAATTCAATGTTCCAGTTCTTCCCGACTTTCCGATTCCTGCTGGTTTTAAAGATGATCACGCATATCTAGAACACTTGACATGGTTGGGTGCCCAAAAACGCTGGGGCGAAAAACTTGCGCCAGAAGTCGTCGAACGTGTCGCTTACGAGTTGCTGACTATCAAGACGATGGGTTTCAGTTCTTATTTCTTGATCGTCTGGGACTTGGTTCGCTACGCCCATGAGCGCTCGATTCGTGTTGGTCCTGGTCGCGGATCGGCCGCCGGTTGTGCAGTGGCGTACTCGTTGCAGATTACTGACCTTGATCCAATTAAATATGACTTGCTGTTTGAACGCTTCTTGAACCCAGGTCGACGTTCAATGCCCGACATCGACATGGACTTCGACTCGCGCTATCGCGATGAAATGATCCGCTATGCGTCTGAAAAATATGGTCGCGACCATGTTGCTCAAATCATCACCTTTGGCACCATCAAGGCTCGTAACGCAGTTCGCGACGCGGCAAGAGTTCTCGGATTCCCATATGGATTAGGCGACAAGATTGCCAAGTTGATGCCACCCGTCGTGATGGGTCGCGATACGCCGCTCAAGTATTGCTTCGAAGAGAACGAAGAACACAAGTCGGGCTTTCAGGCCGCCAGCGATTTGCGCAGTCTCTACGAATCTGATCCTGATGTAAAACAAATCGTCGATACTGCACGAGGCCTTGAAGGTTTGAAGCGAAGCGTCGGCATTCATGCCGCGGCGGTTGTGATTACCAAAGAAAAGCTCACCGAGTATTTGCCAATTCAGCGCAAGGCCGAGTCTGGGCAGCAAGCAGACCTGGCGCCGATTGTGACGCAATATGAAATGCACGCCGTCGAAGAACTCGGCCTATTGAAGATGGACATTTTGGGTTTGCGCAACCTCGACGTGATCACCGATACAAACAAGATGATTCGTGAGTTGAGCAACCCTGACTTTGATATCGACAAAGCACCGTTTGATGATCCAAAAACTTTTGAGTTGTTGCAGCGTGGCGACACGATCGGTGTGTTTCAGCTTGAATCAACCAACATTCGCGCTTTGGTGCGCAGCATGGTGCCGAAAACTATCGATGACCTAGCGGCGATCGTTGCTCTTTATCGACCCGGTCCGATGGGTGCAAATATGCACAATGACTATGCCGACTATAAAAACGAGAGAAAAACGCCAAAAGTTTTTCATGAAGACGCACAAGATCTTCTTGGTGACACATACGGATTGATGATCTATCAAGAGAGCATGATGCGCGTTGCCCAAAAGTTTGCCGGTTACAGCCTTGAGAAAGCAGACGATCTGCGCAAAGCATGCGGAAAAAAGAATCGCGATGACATGAAAAAGCAACGTGTGGTCTTTGAAGCTGGCTGTATTGAGCGTGGCTACGGCGAGCAACTCGCTGAAGAGTTGTTCGACACCATCGAGAATTTCGCCGACTACGCGTTTGGCAAAAGCCATGCCTATGGCTACGGATTCATCGCATATCAGACGGCTTATCTCAAAGCGAATTACCCGGTCGAATATTTATCGTGCCTGCTCACGAGCGTCAAGGCAAGTTATGACCGAGCCGCAATATTTTTGGCAGATGCTCGCGCGAGCAACATCACGGTAAGAACTCCAGACATCAATACGTCAGGTGTCGATTTTGTGCCGGTGGTAGATGGCCAAGAGCGAGTCATCAGCTTTGGGCTCTCGGCTATTCGCAACGTAGGTGAAGCATTGATTGGTCAACTTGTTGAGTATCGACGGGCGAATGGTCCTTTCACATCTTTCTATGACTTTGTCGATCGTGCTCCAATTTCAACTTTGAACAAACGAACCGTTGAGTCGCTGATCAAAGCTGGCGCGTTTGATTCACTCGGGCACCCACGAAAAGGATTATTTCTCGTGTTCGAATCAATTATCGAAAACACACTCAATCGTCGTCGCGAGCGAGACCAGGGCGTGATGAGTTTGTTTGATGATGGGGGAGGCGATCGATCTGGTTTCTCCGAACAAATCGAGATTCCGAACATCAACTACGAGAAGTCTGAACAACTTAAAATTGAGCGTGAAATGCTGGGGCTTTACGTCTCAGATCATCCACTTCGTGGAGTTGAGGGCCAGTTGCGACGAAAAGTCGAATGTTCGCTCGCCGATTTGGAAGACAAAGCCGATGGCGCTTACTTGACTCTTGGCGGTGTGATTACTGCGGTGGATCGAAAATTCACGCGCAAGGGTGATCAAATGGCGGTGATCACGATTGAAGATTTGCAAGGCAATATTGATGTCAATATTTTTCCAAAGACTTATGCCAGTTTCGGTCATCTGATCGAAGAAGATTCAATTATTACGGTGCGTGGAAGGCTCGACAAGCGAGATGACTCACGTGTTTCGTTTAATGCCCAAGAGTTGAAGATTGTCGAGCCGATGCGCGCCAACGACATGAGTCTGCATATTGAGCTGGCTGGACGATCACTCTCGCAAGAAGACATCATCAACTTGCAAGAACTTTTGAAAGACCACAGCGGGCTGACGCCAGTGCAGTTGCATATGCCCGGTGGCAAGAGCCTGCGCCTTGCTCCAGAATTCAACGTTGACATTGATCGCGCGATTGGAGTGTTGCGCGCTTCATATGGCAACAGTGTCTACATCGGCTGAGGTCTAGTCAAAGTAATTAGCAGTCCCATCGGAAATCGAGATTTTTGCTGGCAGACTATAAGGGCTATGTCGCTTGTTGTGAAAACCATTGATGCTTCGGCACTGGTTGATACAGACCTTGATGATCTTGCTGCGATGGGTGGGGCTTTCGGCATAGGTGCAATTTCAAAAGCCAAAGAAGATTGGGTTCTTTTTGCAAGTGCAAAACTTGACGGCAAACTCCACGGATTTATGTTTTCAACACTTGAGCGAATCGGTGGCACCCCGTGCGTTTTGCTCGGAATGTTGAGTGTCAAGCGCACGTCGAAGCGTGATCAGATTCTCAAAGGTCTTATGAGCGAGGCGTATCATCGCGCGTTGATGGCTTTTCCAGATGAAGATGTCGTTGTCGGTTCACGCTTTGTTTCAGTCGATGCGCTTGAGGCTTTTAAATCTCTCACCGAGTTGATTCCTCGACCTGATCATCGTGCAGTTGGCGAAGAGCGAGCATGGGGCAAAAGGCTTGCAAGACGCTTTGGATGTGAATCAACTTATGACGAACAGTCATTCGTGATTAAGAGCAATGGTCAAAGCGGCTTTTTAGATTTTGAATCATCAAAGCCGGGCAAAGCCCCCGCGGATGTGACCGCATTGTTCAAGAGTGTTTCAGCCAAGAAATCTGGTGCACTTGTTGTGCACGGCTGGACAATGACCGAGAACTTGCTGAAACTCGGCAAGCACTAAACAGTTGACATGCAGTTTGCGGACTGCGCTCGTTCGCGCAAAATGGTGCGCGCGTTTCAAAAAAAGTCGGTTGATGCCGAACTCTTGAATCGCATCGTCGAGATTGCATCTTGGGCCCCGTCTGCGGGCAAGGCGCAAGGTTGGCACCTGCTTGTTTTGCAGAATGAAGATACGAATCGATTTTGGAATGTCACACTTCCCGAAGAAAAGCGGGCAACTTTTCGATGGCAACATCTATTAGATGCACCAGTGATCGCTTTGGCGTTTGCCGATCCGAATGCTTATCTCGAGCGTTATAGCGAGCCCGATAAAGCGTCGACCAAGTTGGGCTCAAGCATCGAGAATTGGCCAACACCATATTGGACAGTTGATGCGTCTTTTGCGACGATGCAGTTGTTGCTCGCGGCTCACGATGTTGGTTTGGGTGCGTTGTTTTTTGGTGTCTTCAGTGGCGAACAAAAATTACGGAGTGATTTCAATGTTCCCGAACAAATGCAATTAATCGGCGCTGTTGCGCTCGGCTGGCCGATGCCAGAAAAAGCAACCGAAAAAGGGGCAAGTGCAAGACGATCTCGACGCAAGCCCTCGGAGATTATTCACGAGGGTGGCTTTACTAAATAGTTGCCAGGGCTCGATCGAGTTCGGCAATTGACTGCGCGGGAGCGCTGCAGACATAGTTTTGACACACAAAGGCGAACCCAGACGGCCGATTTTGCCACAATGGCGAATCAATTGGTTCGCCAAATGACAGCACTGCGTTTGGCAACCATTGTTTTTTGACGTGCGCGACAAGTTCGGGTTTATCACCTGTGATTGCGATTTCAGTTATTCCTTTATGCAGCAAATGCACCGCCAAGAGTAAGTTGCCAAAAGCGCTTGGGGCTCCTGCTGCAATTCGCGTAAACAATCTCAAGATCTGGTGTGCTTTTAAAGTGAAACGTTCGGCACCCGTTATGGCGCCTAGTCGCAGCAGGGCATTGGCTGCAGTTGAATTTGCCGACGGTGTTGCGTTGTCGAGAAGATCTTTTTGGCGGACAATGAGTTGTTCACCGTCTTGGGCAATGGTGAAAAGGCCACCGTTTGTTTCATCCCAATAGTTGGCAACAAGCTCATCGGCGACTTCGCAAGCCCGAGAAATCCAAATTGCCTTGCCTGTGGCTTCACCAAGGCGAGTGAACGCATCTATTAGGTGGGCGAGGTCTGCAGCCAATGCACGATGTCGGGCTTGGGGTTCTCCGGACTCTTGCCAACTTCGCTTCCAGAAAAAACGTTTTGATTCGTGATCAAGCACCCTTAGTTGCTGATACAAAAACTCTCCGTTTTGTTCAGCTACTAACAGCCAGGTGGGTTCGTTAAATAAAGTCGCTGTTTCAACCAGCGAAGCCGTCATCATCGCATTCCATTCGGTGAGAACTTTGTCGTCTAAAAGTGGGCGAGTGCGTTGGTTGCGCGCATTAAAGATCTTCGCACGAATCGCATCTATTTTTGGCGAGCGCTTGAAGTCGCCTCGATGATTTAATCTGCTCGGAATATTCTTGCCTTCAAAGTTTCCTGTCTGAGTAATTTCGTAGTGATCGCAAGCAACTTCAAATTCATCAGGCGACAAGATTGTGCGCAGTTGTTCGGGGGTGAAGACATAGAAGTGCCCCTCATGCGAGTGACCCTGATCGTCAAGCGAATCTGCGTCTTCGGCACTAAAGAAGCCACCGTCAGGATGTCGCAGATCACGAAGTACGTATTCAATGATCTCGCTGCAAATTTGTTTGTAAGTTTCGCTCTTGAACAACACGGCGGCGTGTGTGTACACGCGAAGCAACAGCGCTTGATCGTAAAGCATTTTCTCAAAGTGCGGCACCAACCATTTTTCGTCGACGCTGTAGCGAGAAAATCCACCGCCGATGTGGTCATACATGCCACCTGATGCCATGGCGTCCAAAGATGTGGTGACTATATTTTTCGCCGCTGGAGTTGGGTTGTCGATGTAATTGCGAATGATGCAGTCAAGATTCATCGTGCTCGGAAACTTTGGTGCGCCACCAAAGCCACCCCACTTGGCGTCAAATGAATTTTCGAATTGTGCACAAGCCTCTGCCACAAGTTCATGGCCGGGTAGAGAATCGTCGGCAGTTACAGCAGCTGTGCGACCTAGAGACTCGACGAGTGCCGAAATATTGTTTTCAATATCTGAGCGGCGATTGCGCCAAGCGTCGTCAATTGCGCTCATCAGTTTAAGAAACGAAGGTTTCGGAAAGTATGTGCCGCCAAAGAATGGTTGACCCTCCGGACTCATGAACACGGTCATCGGCCATCCACCTCGCCCCGACATTGCCTGCACCGCATCCATATAGAGAGCGTCAATATCTGGTCTTTCTTCACGATCGACTTTTATATTTACGAACAGCCTGTTCATCACTGATGCCGTCTCTGTATCTTCAAAACATTCGTGGGCCATTACGTGGCACCAGTGACAGGCTGAATAGCCAACCGAAAGTAAAACAGGCACATTGCGTTCGCGTGCTTCGGCAAACGCCTCTGGTCCCCAACTGAACCAGTCGACAGGGTTGTCTTGATGCTGCTTTAAATACGGGCTTGTTTCTCTTGCCAGACGATTAGTCATTGTTTGATCTGGCTTTCGCGACAACTATCAAGTCAACAGTTCGGGCAAGTTTTGCGTATGGGTTTTTTGCGGCTGCGATAATTCTGATCTGGCAATTGCCACTTTGGATAGTCGTTAAAACATTTTTTCGAATTGTGCATGGGCCGCTAATCACGCGAGCAGACTCTGCACCGTTTGAAACACTTTCGATCAAGTCTTTTATTGCAATCTTGATATCAACTTCAAGAGTTGTGTTGGTTGTCCAGATTGCGGCAATCTTGGGTGTCGTCTCAGAAAAGCGCATCTGAGGAGTTCCGCCAATTGAGATGAGCGTGCCGAATCTTAAAAATGAATTTAAGTCTTTTCGTGTCGGAATGTAAATATTTCTTTGTGCCTGAGCAATGGCCGAGCAGTCCATCGGTATTGTCAAGGTTGCTTCGCCTGGCGCTAGGCATCGATACCACTGCAGTCTTTCGCTTTCTGGAATCTGTACAGTGCCGCCGACAGCCTCTTGTCCAACTCTTCCCAACGATGAGACAGTCGGAAACACAATCTTGTCAGGAAAGAAACCAAGTGCCTTGAAAATTGCGTAGGCATCGATCATTCCGGCACCGAATGTTTGATCACGACCAGGTTCACCAATGTCTTGTGCAGTGGCGATAATTACTTCACGAACTTGTTGTGCATTGAATTCAGGTTTTGCACTGAAAACTAATGCGGCGACGCCGCTCACAAATGCGGCCGCCATTGAGGTGCCACTCATCAATGCATAGGGTTCAGTAACGCCGGCGCAACGACGTGAAACGTCGACGATTGCGTCAAAGCGAATCGACGAACAGATGCTGATGCCAGGTGCCGAAATGTCGATGTAGGTGCCCCGTTGTGTGAATGATGGAGCGTTCAATGTCTGGTCCACAGCGGTGACAGCAATCGTCAGATCATTTCCTGCAGGAAAAGTCGTGCTCGCAGTCAGACCACCGTTGCCTGCGGCAGCGACGACCAAGATGCCCTTACTAGCGGCATACTCGAGCGCACCCTGCAATGCAGCTGTTTGGTTTGTGCCGCCTAGCGAAAGATTGATTACTCGAGCACCTTGATCCGATGCGTATCGAATCGCGAGAGCTAGGTCACTATCTGATCCGTCGCCGCGAGAGTCAAGAATTCTGATCGGCAAAATTTGTGCGCTTGGTGCAACTCCCGCGATGCCGATGTTGTTGTTGCTTCGGGCAGCGATTATTCCCGCAACATGAGTGCCGTGCCCGATTATGTCTACGTCTGCCGCGTTGTCAGTGATGCGACCGCGTGTGATTGTTCGGCCAGGCAATAAATTTTGGTCTAAGTCTGGGTTTGGTCCAGACCCCGAGTCGATGACTGCAACGATTACTCCAGAGCCTGTTGTTGTTGGCCAAACATCACTGACTTTTGATGCTTGCAAAGCCCATTGACTTTCGTAGGCCGTGTCTGTTGTGGCTGCAGTAATCGTCAGCGGTTCGACTTGTGATTCGGCTTCAACAGATTTGGCTTCAACACGAATAGCAAGACTAAAAAACGAAATCGAAAATGAGACAAAGCCAACCAGAAATTTTCTCATAGGTTTTTAGTTCTAACTAAGCACCTGTCGAGTGGAAACCACCATCAACATGAATGATTTCTCCAGTTGTTGCCGGGAACCAATCACTTAGAAGCGCAACAGTGCTGCGGGCAACTGGGTTTGAATCGTTCACATTCCAGCCGAGTGGAGCTCGATCTCCCCAAATATCTTCAAACGCGCTGAACGACGGAATCGATTTTGCGGCCATCGTGCGAATTGGGCCTGCAGCAATCAAATTACAGCGAATGTTTTTTGGTCCGAGAGCCTTGGCCAAATATCGGTTGGTGCTTTCAAGAGCCGATTTGGCGACACCCATCCAGTTGTAAGCCGGCCACGCAACCGTGTTATCGAAATCTAATCCGACGATTGAGCCACCAGCTGTCATCAAAGGAACGAATGCATCAGCCAAAGTCTTCAACGAATATGCAGAGATCTGCATCGCGGTTGAGACATCTTGCCAACTTGCGGCCATAAAGTCATCGCCAAGGCATGCAGCTGGAGCAAAACCAATTGAGTGGAGTACTCCGTCCACGCGTCCGAGATGTTTTTCGACTTCTGTTCGTGCGCTAACAACATGTTCTTCGACTGTGACGTCAAATTCGATGACTTCAACTTGTGTTGAAAGTTTTTTTGCCGCGCGTTGTGTGATTGAAAGACCTCGGCCTGCACCGGTGAGCACGATTTTCGCCCCCTCTTGTTGGGCGAGTTGTGCCACGCCGAAAGCCAGCGACGCATCGGTCAAAACACCGGTGATGACTATGTTCTTGCCTGAAAGAATTCCCACGCGCTCAACGGTAGTTGGTCGGGGCGGGGTTTTGAGTTGCGCCACTTCTGAGCACCACCGTTAAGCCAGTTACTTGCGCTAATAACTCGTTTGCGAACGGTGCCGATGGGTAGCGTTGCCAAGTATGCGTATCGGTTTTCTTGGAGGCACAGGTCCTGCCGGAAGCGCTTTGGGGCTTCGATTGGCGTCTGTTGGTTATGAAGTGGTGTTGGGCTCTCGAGATGCTGATCGTGCTCAAAAAGTTTGTGATGAGCTGATTAAAAAATGGCCCGACTTTAAGTTGAAACTTTCTGGTGGCGACAATGACAAGGCCGCCAAGTGTGAACTTGTCGTGATTGCCACGCCGTGGGACTCGGCGGCGACAGTTGTCAATGAGCACACACAAGACTTGGCCGGAAAAATTGTTGTGACGATGGCGAATGCGCTCGTAAGAGTAGGCAAAGAGTTTCAACCACTTGTGCCGCCGCGCGGAAGCATTGCCGCTCATGTTCAAGCCGAAATTCCGTTGTCGCGTGTCGTGGCAGCATTTCAACATCTGCCTGCAACCGAATTAGGCAGACTTGGCCACGATGTCGACAGCGATGTTTTGATCTGTTCGGACGACCCGACTGCGACTGCTGCAGTTTCTGAAATTGTTTCGAAGTTCCCCGGCTGTCGTCCGCTGAACGCAGGAAGCCTTTCGAACGCTTTGGCGATTGAAGCGTTTACTGCAGTTCTGTTGCAGTTGAACGTTAGATACAAAACAAGAGTTGCTCCGCGCCTCACCGGAATACCCGATCGCGGTGGTGCTGCTTGACGATGAAGTTATACGACACGGCAAAAAAACGTGTTGTTGAGTTTGCGCCCGATAAGCAAGTCTTGATGTATACGTGTGGCATCACGCCATACGACGCAACTCATATCGGTCATGCGTTTACATTCGTATCGTATGACGTTTTGCAAAGGCGCTTGATCGATCTTGGCCACACAGTTAAGTGCGTTCGCAATGTCACGGATGTTGATGATCCGTTGTTTGCCAAGGCTCGCGAGTTGGGTGTGCACTATTTAGATTTAGCGGCAGGCGAAGAAGCAAGATTTAATGCAGACATGAAGGCCCTGAATGTGTTGGATGTATTCAGCACTCCTCGTGCTTCGTCTGCGATTTCAGACATCCGCGGTTTCATTGGCATGGTTTTGGACCGTGGCTTCGCGTATCAAGCTGGTCAAAGTGTCTATTTTGACGTAACTAAGTTCGAATCGTTCGGCAGTGTTTCAAATTATGACAATGAGACGATGTTGCGCTTTGCCGCTGAGCGTGGCGGGCACATTGAAGATCCACACAAGCGCAACCAACTTGATTTTGTTTTGTGGCAACCATCTGCGGCCGATGAGCCAAGTTGGGACACGATGTGGGGACCCGGTCGCCCTGGCTGGCATATCGAATGTTCAGCCCTCGCACTTCGTGAACTCGGAACAACCATTGACCTGCATGGCGGTGGCAGTGATTTAATTTTTCCTCATCACGAATGTGAGCGTGCGCAGTCTGAAGCTGCAACAGGAGAATTGTTTGTTAAACACTGGATGCACGTAGCCATGGTGTTTATGGATGGCAGCAAAATGTCAAAGAGTTTGGGCAATCTTGAGTTTGTTGATCGGTTGCGCAAAGAACACGACGCGCGAGCGATTCGCCTGGCTTTGATTGCCAACCACTACAGAAGTGAGTGGGAATGGGACTCGACAGCGATGCCAAGCGCACATGCGCGTCTCAATTTATGGTCGCAGGCGAGTGCCGGTGACGGAAGTGCGGCACTTGAAGAAACTCGCCAAGCACTTGATGATGACTTGAATGTACCGATGGCAATAGTTGCGATTGACGATGCGGCCAAGCGCGGCCAGAGTGTTGCAAGAGCAGCTCAACTCTTGGGGGTTGAAATTTAGTCATGAAGGTCTGGCGTCGGCAACGCAAAGCAAGTTTTGACCCAACAAAATATGTTGGTGCAACAAAATTTCAAACACGATTTAGGCCGTTCGTAAGATTTTTTGTTAAGCGACTTTGGAAGTTCTCACTCGTGGGTTTTGACCAGATTCCAAAATCGGGTGCAGCGATTTTGTGCGCTAATCACATCAGTTTTCTAGATTCGGTCTTTCTGCTCACTTATTCGCCACGCAATATGTCGGTCGTCGGCAAAAGCGAATACATGGACTCTTTCAAGACACGTTGGCTGTTCACAAAAATCGGAATGATCCCACTAGATCGCACGGGTGGCGAGAGTGCTACATCCGCAATGGTTGCAGTTGAGGCTGTGTTGTCTCGGGGCGAGTTGTTCGGAATCTTTCCTGAAGGAACCAGAAGCCGCAACGGAAATTTGTATAAAGGTCGCACTGGGGCTGCTCGTCTTGCACTCAAATTTGGGTGCCCCGTGTTTCCGGTTGGCATTACCGGCACCAGTGAAATAATGGCGCCTGACACTGTGATGCCTAAGTTTGGCAAACACTGCAAAATTGAGATTGGTAGTCCGATAGATACGCAAAAATATTTGGCGCGCGCTGATGACCCAGATGTTTTGCGTCAGTTGACTGACGAAATAATGGTGCGAATTCAGGCACTAACAAAACAAGAGTACGTCTACGACTACGCGCCAAAGCGTTCTAGCGCTAATCGAACCCACATTTAAAACTGCCGCAATCTAGACTGAAGGCGTGACAAGCAGTAGTTCAATGATTTCAATTCGTCTACCCGACGATTCGACTCGTGAACTGCCTGTCGGCTCAACTGGCCTTGATCTTGCCCTGGCGATTGGCAAGAGGCTTGCCCAAGCGGCAGTCGCGACAACAATTGACGGAGTCGAAGCCGATCTGGGTGTTGCGCTGAGAGACGGTGTAAAAGTTTCGATAATCACAGCAGACTCAGACCCTGGTCGCCACGTGCTTCGACACTCGACGGCCCACGTTTTGGCTCAGGCTGTCGTTCAACTATTTGAAGGCGCGAAGTTCTCGATTGGGCCAGCCATCGAGGATGGTTTTTATTATGACTTCGAACTTCCAAATAACAAAACTTTTAGTGATGCCGATTTAGTCGCAATTCAGGACAAGATGCAAGAAATTGTCGCCGCAGATCAGCCGTTTGTGCGTTCTGAAATGTCGGCAAAAGATGCGCTCAAAGTTTTCAAAGATCAACCATACAAATGTGAGATCATCGAGCGAGTCACAAAAGGCGATGCTGACTCGAGCGATGCACTTGAAGCGGGTAGCGCCGATGCGGTGAGTGTGTATCGCAACAGCGAAAATTTTGTCGATCTTTGTCGTGGGCCGCACGTACCGTCAACGAGTCGGTTGGGTCACTTTGCGTTGATGAAAGTTGCTGGCGCGTATTGGCGTGGTAATGAAAAAGGACCGATGCTCCAGCGCATCTATGGCACTGCTTGGGAGTCCAAGTCGGCGCTCGCCGAACACTTGCATCGACTTGAAGAAGCCGAAAAGCGTGATCATCGTCGTCTCGCAGTTGAGATGGATCTGTTGTCGTTTCCTCAAGAGTTGGGCGGCGGTCTTGCGGTTTGGCACCCAAAGGGTGGAATCGTTCGCAAACTGATGGAGGACTATTCACGAGAGCGTCACCAAAACGGTGGCTACAAATTTGTATTCACACCTCACTTGGCTAACTCGCACTTGTTTGAAACTTCCGGCCATTTACAGTTCTATAAAGACGGCATGTATCCGCCGATGGAGATGGACAACGGCACTTACTACCCAAAGCCGATGAACTGTCCAATGCATTGTCTGATCTACCGAGATCGTCAACGTAGTTATCGCGAGCTACCTCTTCGACTTTTTGAACTGGGCACGGTCTATCGATACGAGCGTGCAGGAACTCTGCACGGCTTGTTGCGCATTCGTGGTTTCACTCAAGACGACAGTCATATTTTTTGTACCGAAGAACAGATGGCTGACGAAATTGCATCGCTCTTAGATTTCGTTCTGAGCGTGTTGCGACGTTTCGGCTTCAACGACTTTGATTTCAAACTCAGCACGCGCAACGCCGAAAAATCGGTTGGCTCAGATGAGATTTGGCAAAAAGCAACCGATGCGCTGATGGAAGCGTTGAATCGTCACGGGTTGCAATACACCGTGTCGCCAGGCGACGCGGCGTTTTATGGACCAAAGATCGACATAGATGTGCGCGATGCAATTGGTCGCAAGTGGCAGTTGAGCACGATTCAATGCGACTTCAATTTGCCAGAGAGATTCGGTCTTGAATACATCGGCACAGATAATTCGCGAAAGCGTCCGATTATGTTGCATCGTGCGTTGTTCGGTTCAATTGAAAGATTCTTTGGTGTTCTACTCGAGCATTACGGTGGCGCATTTCCAACATGGCTGGCTCCGGTTCAAGTGCGCGTGTTAGCGGTTGCGTCGGCGCACGAAGAGTATGCAGCAAAAGTTACAGAGCGCTTAGTTAAAGCCGGCTATCGCGTCGATCAACTTGTGGCTGATGAACAACTCGGCAAGCGAATTAGGGCTTCAAAGTTAGAAAGAATCCCTTATGTTTTGGTTGTCGGTGACGATGACGTTGCCAACTCAACTGTCGGTGTGAACCCTCGTGGCGGCGAAGTTCGTCGCGACGTAGCGGTCGAAGACTTCTTG
>JAEMTQ010000001.1:22359-66209 GCA_016462185.1 Ilumatobacteraceae bacterium | reverse complement strand
CCGCATCGCGAAGTTGCTGAACTTGAAAATTTGACAAGTGAAGAGACGACAGAGTTGTGGGCGACAGTGACCACGGGTGTAAAAGTTTTAAAGTCGGTTTATAACCCCGAGGCGATGAACGTGGGCATTAATCTTGGCGCCGCTGCCGGTGGCAGCATTGCGCAACACCTGCACGTGCACATCGTGGGTAGATGGGGTGGAGATACAAACTTCATGGTCACGACTGCGAATACCAAAATTCTGCCCGAAGCTCTAGACGTGAGCGCCGATCGCATCCGTAAAGCATGGATTGCCCAGAAATGAAACAGAAATGAAAAACGATGAGACTTCAAATAAACCGTCGAGTGATGCGAACGAAATTCGCGACGAGTTACCAGCCGATTTAAATGTCTCGGCATTTGTCGGACCATATAAGTTTCCCGATAACAGTCGACGTCGAATTCCGGGTGCGCTCTATTTGTTGATCAGTGTGTTGTCGGGTTGGTTGTGGTTTGTTCAAAAAGAAAGTGACTCGGGTCTTGTGAGTAGCGGCTTTTTAGGAGCGGCAATTTTGCTGGCCGTAGTTGGTTTGTTTTCATTGTCGGCATCGTGGCGAATGACGGTAGATGAAAAGTTGGCTCTAGTGCACGCGACTCGTGCGGTTGATTTTGCAGTTGGGCACGCTTCAGCACAACAAGTCTGGCGAGGTTTTAGAAGTCGTCCGACTTGGCGCGTGATGTGTTACAGCGCACAAGAACCACCGCTCATGCGTGGTTTGGTTTTGATTGACGCCGTTGACGCACGAATTGTTGAGTGTCTAGTCGAATCAAATCCTGAGAGTTAGGCTGTAACGATGTTCGATGGCAGATTTCGCCACCAAGTTGAACGCGTAGTTAAGCCAGTCGGCGAACAACTGCGACGTACCAAACTTTCACCAGACCACTTGACACTGATCGGTCTGGTTGTGGCCTGTGGTGCCGCGGTTGCGATTGGTCTTGGCGCTTTGCGACTTGGACTGTTGTTGGTTGTGCTTGCGGCCTTGCCAGACTTATTGGACGGTGCGTTGGCTAAGGCGTCGAACCAAAGCAGTCAACGTGGCGCTTTTTTTGACTCAACGATTGATCGAGTTACCGATGCAGTTCTGTTGGGTGGCGTGGCGTGGTTCTTGGCTTCGCAACGAGGCGCGCATGCGGCGGTTTTGCCTTTTGCAGTTATGGCTGTTTCATCACTGATTTCTTATCAACGAGCAAAAGCCGAGGCCTTGGGTTTGACGGCCAAGGGTGGATTGATGGAAAGAGCCGAGCGGATCATCTTGTTGTGCGTTGGTTTGCTGTTTGATTCGATGCTTTTTTGGACGATGATTTTGATGCTCGTGCTGGTCACGATTACCGCTGTGCAGCGGTTCTTCAAAGTCTGGAATCAAGCCGCGGTTGCGCCTGCCGCTGCTGAGAGAGTTGCTTTGCGACAATCCAGGCGAGCCTCGCGCAGAGCGCAACGTGCTGACCGACGACTTCGTGTGACTCGTCGCCGTCGAGTGCAGTGACAACGAACTCGCAACAAAAGACAGGGTCGCACGCGGATGCGCTAATAATTTTTGGTTATCGAGTTGTCTCTAGGTTGACAAAACTAATTCCGCCAAATTTTATTGCCGCATTGAGTGCAGTTTTGGTACCGATTGTTTGTGTGTTCATCCGCAGTAAGCGCGACATTGTTGGGCGCAACATGCAACGCGTTGACCCATCATTGAGTGGACGCAGATTGCGACGTACTGTTCAAAAAGCCTATGAGAGTTACGCGCGCTACTACATTGAAACTTTTCGACTTCCAGGTTTAAACAAAAAAGCGATTGACGCAAAAATTGAGATAAGTGGTTTTGAGCACATTCAAAACGGGTTGAAGAACGGCAAAGGAGTGATCTTGGCCCTGCCACACCTTGGAGGGTGGGAGTGGTCGGGCCGTTGGTTGATTCACCAAGGTCATCGTCTGCATGCTGTTGTCGAGAAACTTGAGTCAGAGAGACTCTTTGCGATGTTCGTTGATCTGCGCAAGAGCTACGGCGTAGATGTGATTCCGCTAGATGACAATGCCGGAGTTGCAGTGCAAGAAGCATTGGCGAACAACCAGATAGTCGCATTGCTGTGCGACCGCGATCTACAAGGCAACGGAGTTGATGTTGAATTTTTTGGTGAGCGTACGAGCATTCCAGCGGGCCCTGCATTTTTTGCATTGCGCTCGGGTGCGACATTGCTGCCACTTGGAACTTATTTCGGCAGAGGTCTTGATCAACACGAAACTGTCGTGAGGCCGGCGATCAACCTTGAACGAAAAGGTTCTTTGCGCGAAGACATGACCAGAGTCTCGCAAGATTTGGTGAACGAAATCGAAGCCTTAATTCGTCGTGCGCCGGATCAGTGGCACTTGTTTCAGCCCAACTGGCCGAGCGATCGAGTGGCTATGCAAACGCGTCAAAAAGTTGACTGATCGCTTGAGCCTGTCCACCCGAAGTTGAAGACATAACTGCAATCGGCAGAACACCAGACTGCGACCACGAATAGAGTCCCTCGCGAACGGTGTCGGCGTCGCCTGAGAGGGTGCAATCATCTAGCCATTCATTATCCATTGAGGCGATGAGTTCGGTGGCGCGATTTTCGGGCTTTGCACTCGCCAGAACTTTTTCAAATGCATCAATCTGTTCGCCGTAGCCGCACGAGCGCCAGTAGTTGCGATAATTAGGAAGAGTTGCGTAACCCGTGAGCGTTTTTCGGTGCACGTCGCGCGCAGAGTTGACATCATCACAAATAACTGTCGGAATCATATTTGCAAGAAACATCTCGTTACGACGATTTTCAGGAATGAGAGCAACCTGACCTGTAATGCTTTTTCGCGAGGCATTAGCCCAGACCGCACCTTCAGAAATTTCGGTGGCAACAGCCAGCATTTTGTTGCGCAATGCCGCCAAATAAATCGGTGGTAATTCTCCTGAAAATCTGGACTGCGCGCGCATCGCTTCGACGTAACTTTTGATGTCGGCAATCGGTGTCGACGAGTTTGCCCCGAGTCGACTGACGACGGGTGCGTGGCTCACACCAAGTCCGAGTCCGAATCTGCCATTCGAGATTTCGTGGATGTGGGCCGCAGTATTGGCCATCTCGATTGCATGGCTGTAATAAATAGGTTGGATTGAGGTCCAAAATTTAATTTTGCTCGTGACATGAGCAAGTGAAACGCAGAGTCCCATCGTTGCGCCAAGGCTTGGGCAAGCGATGCCAGCAAAATTCATCTCTTCTGCACGACGGGCAAGATCCAGAATTGTGGAGCGTTTTTTAGCAACTGCAACAATTGATAAAGCAGGCCGAAAACTCTCTTGCGAAGACATACCTTCAAACTAGTCGCAGTGGTCGTACCGTATAGGCGGTGGAAAGCGCATCTGACTCAGCGACGAGTTCGCATTACGGCCCACGGTATGTGCGTAAAAAAATGCTGCGCATCGGAATAATTTCTCCGTACAGCTTGACGATTCCAGGCGGCGTGCAGTCACAAGTTCTTGGTCTGGCGAGAGAATTGCGCAAGATGGGTCATGAAGCCCGTGTGCTTGGACCTTGTGATGGTCCACCACCTGAACCGTTTGTAACTCCACTTGGAAACAGCTTGCCAACGGCGGCGAATGGCTCGATAGTTCCATTGGCTCCGGATCCGTCGGCGGCGTTGCGCACAATTCGCGCAATCAATGATGAAGCGTTTGATGTTTTGCACTTGCATGAACCGATCGCACCAGGCCCAACCGTGACGGCGTTGTTGTTGCGACTTGCGCCGATGATCGGAACGTTTCATGCCGCCGGAGATATCGCATGGTATGGACGTTTAAGCAAAGGTGTGAATTGGATCGCAGACTTTTTAGACGCGCGAATTGCAGTATCACCGCAAGCCCAAGAGCTTGCACATCGTTATCTCGGTGGTGAATACGAAATTCTTTTCAACGGAATCGAAAGTGATTTGTATTTGCGTCCAGAGATTGCTCGCGGTGAATCAAAAGCCATTTTCTTCTGTGGTCGATATGAGCCGCGTAAGGGTCTCGCAACTTTGCTAGAGGCATTTGAAAAACTCTCTGATGACACCGAACTATGGATTGCCTCCGACGGCGAAGGCATCGCCGACCTCAAAGCAAAATACGCCCACGACCATCGCATTTCGTGGCTCGGGAGAATCACGGATGCTGAAAAGATCGACAGACTCGCAAAGTGTGCCGTCTTTTGTGCTCCGTCGTTGCACAGTGAGTCATTTGGGATTGTTGTACTTGAGGCGATGGCTGCTGGCGCGCCGGTGGTGGCGAGTTCACTTGAGGGTTATCGAAATGTTGCAACCCACGACGTAAACGGTTGGTTGGTCGAGCCAGGTGATGTTGGAGGTTTGACGGAGGCTTTAGCCAAAGTGATTGGTGACAAAGAACTTTCTGAGCGACTGCGACAAGGTGGTCTTGAGAGAGCAAAAGAGCTCTCAATGCGTCACCTCGCTGAAATTTACGTTGAGATCTACCACAAAGTTTTGGAGCGCGAAAGTTTTGATCCCGATCATCATCCCAAGAGTCGGGTAGTGAGAATGTTTGAAGATCGGGTGTTGCGCAAACCCCAGCGCCTGAGGTGACGCAGTAGAATCTTGGTCTACCCCGAAAGAGAAAGTAAGAGGTTTTGATGTCGACTTTGATTTTGGTTATTGCAATCCTCGTAATTGGTGGGTTTGTAGCGCTTTCATACAACGCTCTTGTGCAGCGTCGCAATCAAGTGAAAAATGCTTGGTCACAGATTGATGTGCAGTTGAAGCGCCGTATTGAGCTGATTCCGAATTTGGTGGAAACCGTAAAGGGCTACGCCAATTTTGAACAAAAAACTTTACAAGAGGTGATCGCTGCAAGAAATACTGCGATCGCTGCACCGAATACAGCTGCGAGCCAGGCAGGGGCCGACAATGCTCTGTCAGGTGCGTTGCGACAGCTGTTTGCACTTTCTGAGTCGTATCCAGATTTGAAAGCCAACGCAAGTTTCTTGAACTTGCAAGAAGAGTTAAGCAACACCGAAAGTCGCATTGCATACGCGCGTCAGTTTTACAATGATGCTGTTTTGACTTACAACAATTCAGTGCATTCGTTTCCAAGCGTTATCTTCGCGTCAATTTTCAAGTTCGAAGAGAGCGAATTCTTTGAAGCGTCCGAAGCTGAAAAGGCTGCACCAAAGGTTCAGTTCTAGTAACAAAAACATGTACGACTTAATTTCTGCAAACAAGCGCCGATCAGTTTTCTTACTTCTGGGTTTTGTCATGCTCGTGATTGCTGCAGGTGTTGCGGCTGGTCAAGTTTTAGGTAATCCAGTTGTCGGAACGTCTATTGCATTGATTTTTTCTGCACTGATGGCTGGCACGTCATATTGGAAATCAGATTCAATCGCTTTGCGTGTTAGTCGAGCCAAGCCAGCAGATGAAGTGGTTTACAAAAGACTGCACAATTTGGTCGAAGGTTTGTGTATTGCTGGTGGCTTGCCGAAGCCACGTGTTTATGTAATTGATGACCCTGCGCCTAACGCATTTGCGACTGGTCGAAATCCGAAACATGCGGCAATTGCGGTTACGAGTGGCTTGCTCGAAAAGCTTGATCGAGTTGAACTTGAGGGTGTCTTGGCCCACGAACTTTCGCACATCAAGAATTACGACATTTTGGTTTCGACGATTGCCGTAACTCTTGTCGGCTCAATTGCAATTTTGACCGACTTGGCGATTCGAATGATGTGGTGGAACGGTGGGCGAGTCAGCAGGTCGAATGATCGCGGTAACTCGAGCAATCCACTTGCCTTTATTGGTTTTGCATTGTTGATTTTGGCGCCCCTTGTGGCTCGAATAATGCAGGCCGCTGTAAGTCGTCGTCGTGAAACATTGGCAGATGTCTCTGCTTGTCAGTTGACGAGATATCCGCCCGGATTGATTTCTGCTTTAGAAAAACTTCAGGCTGACAGCACCGTTACGCATTCAGCCAGTATGGCTACGGCCCATATGTGGATTGAGCAGCCTTTGTCGGGGGTGAAAGACGCAGGCAGGCTAGGTGGATTTCATAAACTGTTTAATACACATCCACCGCTCTCGGAGCGAATCGCACTCTTAAGGGAGATGTAAAAATGCGTATTGATAAAAATTCAGGTCTCGTAGGTTTTGTTGTCGCAGGATTATTGGTTGCAAGTTGCAGTGGGTCGTCCGATTCATCTGACTCGTCAGTTGCAGCAGCAACTGAGTCGACCGTTGCCGAGTCGACGACAACGACTATTCCAATCGTTCGCTCACCTTTAACGGGCGCGCAAGCACCTGATGAAACTTTGATCAATCGTCCGGCGATGGTTGTCAAGATCGACAATCATCCAAAAGCTCGACCACAATGGGGGCTTAATCAAGCCGACATAGTTTTCGAAGAAAATGTTGAGCAACTCACGCGCTTTGCTGCAGTTTTTCAATCCCAAGGCAGTGACCCAGTCGGTCCAGTGCGTAGTGGTCGCTTGCAAGACATCGATCTGCTTGCTTCTCTGAATAGTCCGCTTTTTGTTTGGAGTGGTGGCAACGCGAAAGTGACTGCCGAAATTCGAAATTCAACGATGATCGACCTAAGTCATTCGGCGGCAAATGAGTCTGGCGGTTTCAGACGCGAGTCGAGTCGTAGTGCGCCACACAACTTGGTGGCCGAGACAACAAAACTTTGGACTCTTGCACCAGCCGATGCAAAACCGCCTGTGCCTCAATTTGAATATCGCGCCGATGGTGAAGCTGTGCCGACAGGAAACAAGCCTGCAGGTGCGGTAAAAATTTCAATGGATGGTGTTGATGTGATGTGGGAGTGGAGTGAGGGCTCGCTCGCATTCGTGCGCTCACAAGACGATAAGCCACATGTCGATATGGATGATGTGCGTATCAACGCACCGAACGTCGTAGTGATGCATGTCGTCTACGCCAAGTCAGGCTCGAGCCCAGTTGCAAAAACTTTGGGTAGTGGTGAAGTTTGGGTTTATACGGGAGGGGCACTTGTGCAAGGCAGTTGGGAGCGCACCGACCCGATGAAACCGTTTGTGTTTAAAGACACAAAGGGCGCTGTGATCAAACTCACTCCAGGTCGAACTTGGGTCGAAGTAATTCGGGCGAAGTCGGCGGCGCATATTCCTGCGGGAATTGACGTGGCCAGCGTTCCGTATCCGTAAAAGATCCATAAAAATTGCAAACCTGACAGCCTCATTCGTGAGGCCTATTTGGTCGCCTAAGCGCGAAATATAAATCGTTGCCACACATCGCGCTAGATACGATATGAATAACTAGTTGAAGGGTTCGACCATGGCAAAGCGCGAAGCTGAAAAGACAAGTAAGACAGTCACCGGTTCAATGACGGTAAAACGCGGTTTGGCAGAGATGCTCAAGGGCGGCGTAATTATGGACGTCGTAAACCCAGAGCAAGCCAAGATCGCTGAAGACGCAGGCGCATGCGCAGTGATGGCTCTTGAACGTGTGCCAGCAGACATTCGTCGCGATGGTGGAGTTGCTCGAATGAGCGATCCAGAAATGATTGAGGGCATTCAAGCAGTTTGTTCAATTCCAGTTATGGCCAAGGCGCGCATTGGTCATTTCGTAGAAGCCCAAGTACTCGAGTCTCTTGGTGTTGACTTCATCGACGAGAGCGAAGTTCTCACACCAGCTGATGAAGCTCACCACATCGACAAGTTGATGTTCACTTCACCTTTCGTTTGCGGAGCAACAAACCTCGGCGAGGCTCTTCGTCGCATCAGTGAAGGTGCTGCATTGATTCGTTCAAAGGGAGAAGCCGGCACAGGCAACATTGTTGAAGCAGTTCGCCATCTTCGATCGATTATTGGTGACATTCGTAAAATTACTCAAGCAGACTCTGCAGAACTTTTTGAATGGGCAAAACGCCTGCAAGCCCCGTTGCCACTTGTGCAAGAGGTTGCTGAAACAGGCTGGTTGCCAGTGCCATTGTTTTGCGCAGGCGGAATTGCAACACCGAGTGACGCAGCATTGGCAATGCAACTCGGTGCACAAGCAGTTTTCGTTGGCTCGGGAATTTTCAAGAGCGACGATCCGGCCCCGCGTGCAAAAGCAATCGTTGAAGCCACAACGCACTTCCGTGATGCCGACATCATTGCCAAAGTCAGCCGAAACTTGGGTTTACCGATGACGGGCATCGGCATGGACAAAATCGAACAGCGTTACGCAGAGCGTGGCTGGTGAACGACTCGAGGCCCCCAGGTGGTTCGAGTTTCTCAAGGTAGTTCAAAAAAAGTTGTCGGGGTTCTCGCGCTGCAGGGCGCGTTTGAAAGTCATAAAAAAGTTCTGAACGAACTTGATGTTGTGTCTCTTGAAGTGAGAACACCTCAAGATCTGCCTCAAGTCGACGCGCTGATCATGCCGGGTGGCGAATCTACGACTATGTCACAACTGCTTGAGTCATCCGACCTTTACGAGCCGATTAAAAAACTTATTCATGAAGGTATGCCCGTATTCGGAACCTGCGCAGGGATGATTCTTCTGGCGAAAAAAATCATCGACGGCAGGGATGATCAGATTTCGTTTGGGGCAATTGAGATTGAAGTTCAACGCAATGCATACGGCCGCCAGGTCGACAGTTTTGAGGCAGATGTTGAAGTAGAGGGTCTCGTCCCGGCGTTTCATGCGGTGTTTATTCGGGCGCCAAAGATCCTTCAAGCTGGCAAAGATGTTGAAGTTTTGGCTAGTTTCGGTTCGGATGTAGTTTTGGCAAGACAAAAGAATGTTTTGGTGGCTTCGTTTCATCCTGAACTTTCGCAAGACGGTCGCATTCACGAATTGTTTGTAAAGGAGATTTAGCGATGTCCGGACACTCTAAATGGGCAACGATCAAACATAAGAAAGCTGCGATCGACAAAGTGCGTGGCAAGACATTTGCAAAACTTTCACGACTGCTTGAAGTAGCCGCGCGTGAAGGTGGCGGTGATGTCACAACGAATGCGGCATTGCGCACGGTCGTGGCAAAGGCGAAGTCAGCATCAATGACTAACGACGCAATCGACCGAGCAATCAAGCGCGGAATGGGAGAGACCGACGGCAAGGCCTACGAGTCGGTGACCTACGAGGCATATGCGCCGGGTGGTGTAGCAATGTTGATCGATATTTTGACCGACAATCGCAACCGCACCGCCGCCGATGTGCGCATTATTTTTTCAAAGCAGGGTGGCTCAATGGCGGCTCCTGGTTCAGTGGGTTGGCAGTTCTCACGAAAGGGAGTAATTCTCGTTGGCAAGTCTGCAAGTGAAGACGAGTTGATGATGGTTGGTTTAGACCACGGACTCGAAGACATCACCGCAGATGAAGAAATGTGGCACGTAACTTGTGATCCGAGTCAGGTGTATGAGTTAAAGGCGGCTCTTGAAGTAGCAAAGATGACCGTCAATTCGGCGACAACCACGATGCTCTCGGCAAATACGGTCGCCGTTACTGACCCAGATGAAGCAAAAGCTATTCTAAAAATCATGCATGAACTTGACGACAATGATGATGTGCAAGACGTTTATGCAAACTTCGATATTTCAGAATCCTTGATGCAGGAGGTTGGTTAAGTCATGGCAAGTTCAAAAACTCTTGAAGTCGGCGATGTCGCACCAGATTTTTCTTTGCCAGGAACAGGGGGCAAGAGTTATTCGCTGTCTCAGTTTCGTGGGCAAACCGTTGTTTTAGTTTTTTATCCGGGTGATGAGACGCTTGTCTGCACAAAACAGCTGTGCTCGTACAACAATGAATTACAACAGTTCGCTCAAGTGAATGCTCAAATTTTGGCGATCTCGGCGCAAGATGTTGCGAGCCACGAAGCATTTGCTATGAATCATGGCTTTAAGTTTCCACTTCTTGCCGATACTGATAAAACTGTTGCCGATCTCTATTCGGTAACTGGTCTGATGGGTCTGCCAAGGCGAAGCGTTTTTGTGATTGACCCCAAAGGCACCATCAAATATTTGCATCGAGCCGTTTTGGGCGTGACTTTCCGACCCGTATCTGAGTTGATTGAAGCAGTCGCCACGGCCTAGTCAGGCATCTACTAAGATGAACATATGTTCGCCCCGAGCCCCAGGCTTCGTTCGGTCAAAAATCTAGAACGCTCATCGGGCCAATCGTCACCAGCCAAAGCTTCAGTCTCGGGCTCGCTAACTGTTTTGGGCATTGACCCTGGCTTGACGAGGTGCGGATATGCGGTCTTGCAAGTTCAAGGCAACACAGATATCTCGCTGACTAGCTTGGGCGTTTTGAGAACGAAACCCGAAGATGAGTTGCCCGCTCGGCTTGCAGAGATCGCCCAAGAAGTTGATGCACTATTAGATCAGTATCAACCAACTGCAGTGGCTGTTGAGCGTATATTTTTTCAATCGAATGTGCGCACGGCAATGAGCGTCGGACAAGTCAGCGGACTCGTGTTGAGTGCCGCGGCTCGACGAGGCATTGAAGTGGTGCAGTATTCGCCGAATCAAGTCAAACTTGCAATCACCGGTTGGGGTGGAGCAGACAAAGCACAAGTACAAAAAATGGTTAAACAAAGACTTAAGTTGAACACAATTCCAAAACCTGCTGACGCAGCAGATGCGGCGGCTATTGCTTTGTGTCATATTGCTTCGAGTCCGCTGGCAATGAAAATTGCAGATTCGGTGGCGGCAAAAAAATGATTGGTTCGCTGAACGGGGTGGTGCTTGAGCGCACAACTGAATCGACGGTGTTGCTTGAAGTGGGCGGGCTGGGTTATCTAGTTCATGTGACGCCCCGAACTCTTGGTGAGCTTGAGCCAACTTCGAAAGCTTTTTTATACGTCCACCACCATGTTCGTGAAGATGCCCAAACTCTCTATGGCTTTTTAGACCGCGATGAGCGAAAGTGCTTTGAGGTCTTGATCGCGACACACGGTGTGGGCCCAACGATGGCGATGGCGATCTTGGCCACGCATTCTCCACGCGCACTTGTCGACATTGTTGCTGGTTCAGATTTGGCGGCGTTGACACTCGTATCAGGAGTAGGTAAAAAGACTGCAGAGAGATTGTTGATTGAGTTGAAGAATCGACTGCATCTGAACATTCTCGAATCGGCAACGAATCTCGGTGGCTCGTCAACTGTTGGCGATGTGCGTGACGCGTTGGCTGGGCTTGGCTATTCTGCTGAAGAAATTCGTGATGTCTTGCGCGAAATGAGCGTCACCAATGACTCAGAACTAATGTTGCGTGAGGCGCTGAATTTGTTGGGAGCACGTCGTGCGTGAAGAATTTACAGATCCGGCGATAACGACTGATCCATCTGATCTTGATGACATCGGATTGCGACCAAAGTCGCTGGATGACTTCGTCGGACAGCGAGAACTAAAAGAACACCTTGGAATTGTTTTAGAAGCTGCGAGAAAGCGCGAGCAATCAGCCGACCATATTTTGTTGGCGGGGCCTCCAGGCTTAGGAAAAACAACTATGGCCGGCATCGTGGCCAGTGAGATGTCGGCAAAAATCCATATCACTTCGGGTCCTGCGCTTGAGCGTGCGGGTGACCTAGCGGCAATTCTCACGAAGCTTGATACCAATGACGTGCTGTTCATTGATGAGATTCATCGCCTGTCACGTCAAGTCGAAGAAATTCTTTACCCCGCAATGGAAGACTTTCAAATTGACATCGTGGTCGGTAAAGGGCCATCTGCGTCTTCAATTCGTCTGACCCTGCCGCGGTTTACTTTGATTGGTGCGACAACGCGAACAGGCATGATCACCGGCCCATTGCGCGATCGCTTTGGGCTTGTAGCTCGACTTGATTTCTATGAAGTCGACGAGCTCGAGCAAATCGTTTTACGAACCGCGCGAATTTTGAAAGTGCCGATTGACAAAGACGGGTCACATGAAATTGCTCGTCGATCTCGGGGTACGCCCCGAATCGCTAATCGATTATTGCGTCGAGTGCGTGATCACGCCGAAGTTCGAGGAAATGGCAAAGTCACCAAAGAAAGTGCTCGCCAAGCACTAGAGGTTTTCGGTGTCGATGATTTGGGTCTCGACAAAGTTGACCGAGCAATTCTCTCGGCGCTCTGTCGACAATTTGCGGGTGGGCCCGTGGGTCTTTCGACGCTGGCAATTTCGGTCAGCGAACAGACTGAAACAATTGAAGACGTCTACGAACCTTTTTTGATTCAGCAAGGGTTGCTTGTGCGCACCCCTCGGGGCCGCGTTGCGATGCCTTTGGCTTGGCAACATCTCGGGCTGACTCCGCCCGATAATGCACCCGAACTGTTTTAAGATTTCGTGTAGTGCGTATTGAAGATTTTGACTACAACCTGCCCGGCGATTTAATCGCCCAGACACCAATTGAGCCGAGAGACTCGGCGCGTTTATTAGTAGATCAAGGAACCTTGAACCAGCCTCTGCACCGTCAAGTAAAAAACTTTGTCGAATTCTGTGAGCCCGGAGATGTAATCGTCGTCAATGACACGAAAGTAATACCGGCACGAATTCGACTCGTGCGAAAATCTGGTGGTGCGGCTGAAGTGCTGTTGCTTGAACAAAGCGCTTCGACACCCAGTTTGTGGGAGGCGTTGATTCGACCAGCAAAGCGTTTGAAGACAGGCGAAGTTTTGTTTGCGGCTGATGGTCGCGAATTAGTTGAAATCGGAGAGCGAACTCTTGCTGGCGACACGTTTGTAATTAAGTTGCGTTGCGAATCGCAATCAGAACTTGAAGAGATGCTCATGCAATATGGCGAAATGCCGCTACCGCCATACATAACTGCGCCATTGACTGCATCAGATCGGTATCAAACTGTTTATGCAAACAGGCCAGCCTCTGCTGCTGCGCCAACGGCAGGTCTGCATTTCACGCCCGCTTTGATTGAAGCGCTCAAATCTATAGGCGTCAATTTTTTGACTGTTGATTTGACGGTGGGCCTCGACACATTTGCGCCGGTCACAGAAGAAAACCCACTGAACCATCCGATGCACAGTGAGCATTACCGAGTTGACGCAAAGACTCTTGAGGCTTGTGCGAAAGCAAATCGAGTTATCGCCATCGGTACGACTGCGACCCGAGCGCTTGAGTCGGCAGCATCAACCGGTGTTTTGGAGGGTCGCACGAAGATGTTCATCTCGCGGGGCTATGAATTTAAAGTTGTGGACTTACTTCTGACAAATTTTCATATGCCCCGCACAACTTTGTTGATGATGATCGAGGCATTTGTTGGACCAAGGTGGCGAGACCTTTATTCGACCGCGATTGCCGAGCGTTATCGCATGCTCTCGTTTGGGGATGCAATGCTGTTGAATCGTCGTTTGTAGTCTCGGTGAGAGAAAGCTTCAAGTAACTATCAGTTAGATACCGTGTAGCGCGATGTTTGCTGTTGAATTTCGCCAGACTGCGATAGAGAATTCTGCGCGTGCCGGAGTCGCCACAACGCATCGCGGCGAATATCAGACACCATGTTTCATGCCGGTTGGTACTCGCGGTGCAATTCGTCACCTGAGTGCACAAGATTATGAAGAACTCGGAGCCCGAATTGTTTTGGGTAACACCTATCACTTGATGTTGCGTCCTGGTGCTCAAGTTGTTGCAGACCTTGGCGGTCTCGGTGCGTTCGCAGGTTGGAAGGGTTTGACTCTGACCGACTCAGGAGGCTTTCAGGTTTTTTCTTTGAATCCCGATGTTGACGACGATGGTGTTTCTTTTCGTTCGACCTATGACGGTTCTATGCATCGCTTTACACCCGAATCAGCGATCAAGACCCAAGAGTTAATCGGCGCTGACATTCAAATGGTGTTGGATGTTTGCGCGCCGTTGCCGTCAGCTGATGAAGTTGTTCGTTTGGCGTTGAAGCGAACCTCAAGTTGGGCAAAGCGAGCAAGAGAAACGCATCGTCGACAAGATCAAAGTTTGTTTGGCATCGTGCAAGGGGGCATCGACCCCGTGCTTCGTCGTGAAAGCGCGAAGATTACAACCGATCTAGATTTTGACGGCTACGGCATCGGCGGGCTATCAGTGGGGGAGACACGCGAAGAAATGTTGGTTGCGCTCGCCGCGGCAATCGAACATTTGCCGAAAGATCGTCCTAGATATTTGATGGGTGTTGGTGACCCCGCGTCACTGGTCGAAGCCGTGAACTTGGGTGTGGATCAATTCGATTGTGTGATGCAAACTCGAATTGGTCGCCACGGAACTGCACTGACCTCGAACGGCAAACTAAATATCACCCGCGCAGAATTCACGACCAGCCAAGATCCGATCGACGCCAAGTGCGCGTGCTCTGTTTGTAAGCGACATACGCGTGGCTATATTCGTCATTTGTTTCAAGTCAATGAGCCGACTGCCGCGCGACTCGTTTCGCTTCATAACGTCGCCTTCACTTTAGATTTAATGCAACAAATGCGTGACGCCATTACTAATGGCGAGTTTGCCAGCCTGCGAAAGTCTTTGTTAGAGATATGGGCAGACTCTGCCAACGAGAAGCCCTAAGCCCTAGACTTGCTTGCTATGTTCACAACTCTTATCGCTAATATTTCGGCTCGCTTTTCGGGCTTATTCGCCGCGGCTGCCGAGAAGCAAGCCTCAAACCCAATTTTGGGTTTCCTGCCTTTGGTTCTCATATTCGCTGCGATGTATTTTCTGCTGCTACGCCCACAACGCAAGCGCCAGAAAGAGACTGCAAATCTGCAGTCGAGCATTTCCGAGGGTGACGAAGTTGTTTTGAACTCTGGCATTTACGGTTTTGTGTCTGCGGTTGAAGACGAGTTGTTGTGGTTAGATATCGCCGAAAAAGTTGAGGTTCGTGTCGCTAAAGGCTCAGTTGCAAGAAAAGTTTCGACACCAACGCCTCAAAAGCCAGCCGAGTAGAAGTTTAAAAACTGTCGAATTAAAGGCTGTCTAAACATTCATGAATAAACGTCGGCACATCATCTCGTTGACACTGCTGCTTGTCGTAGTTGTGTCGGCACTTGTTGCAAACTTGGTAGCCGGAAATACACCAGCACTTGGACTCGACTTGCAAGGCGGCGCATCGGTAACACTGCAACCAGACGGCGAATTTGACCCAGCAGGTTTAGATGTTGCTGTTGAAATTATTCGCGCGCGTGTCGACTCAATTGGTGTCGCCGAGCCAGAAATTATTTTGCAAGGCAGCACAGTGATTGTGAATTTGCCTGGCGTAAAAGACCAACAACAGGCACTTGACATTATTGGTCGCACAGGCGAACTCTTGTTGCGTCCGGTTCTGCAATCGGGCATGTTGAACCCAAATCCAGACACGACGATTCCGGGTTCAGCAACAACCGTGGTTGATTCTTCGACAACGGTGCCTGGTCAGACTTCAGATTCAGTAGAAGATGGTGCCGGCACTATTTCTGGCGGACCTGGTGCGTCGCGTGTCATTTCAACTGCGACCACAACGCCAGATAGCTCGACTTCTGTACCGACCGAAACAACAGACACGCAAGCGGTGACGCCGATTGCGGACGCTCCTCAAACCGCCGAGAATCTTGGCTTGGGTGACGATCCAAATGATCCAACACAAACTGTTTTGCTTCTAGATAAAAACGGCATTGCGTATGTTGTAGGGCCCGCTGGTGCATCTGGAAAAGTTTTCAAAAATGATGCTCGTGCCGATGTGCAGACTGGTGAATGGGCCGTCGTAGTTGGGTTGCGAAGCGGCCCAGACGGCGACCAGTTATGGAACAAACTCGCCGCAGCATGTTTCAATAAAACAGCTGAGTGCCCAACAGGTCAACTTGCAATGGTGCTGGACGGAACAGTCATCTCTGCTCCAACTGTGAATGAACCCGAGTTCACAGGTGGCACGGTGCAAATCAGTGGTTCGTTTACACCTGAAGAAGCACGCGAACTCGCCAAGATTCTTGAGTTCGGTGCGGTGCCTGTGCGTTTTGGTGTCTCACAGGCTCAAACAGTTTCTGCAACTTTGGGTTCAGACTCGCTTCGTGCAGCGATCATTTCTGGTCTTGTCGGCATCTTGCTTGTGGTGGCTCTACTTCTGGCCTACTACCGACTTATGGCGATTTTTGTTATCGCTGGCATGACTATTTCAATTGCGTTTTTGTGGAGTGTTATTTCGCTTCTTTCGCGCACCAATGGACTTGCGCTTTCGCTTTCTGGAATTGCCGGTATCATCGTCTCGATCGGCATTGCAGTCGACTCATATATCGTGTTCTTCGAGCGCATAAAAGATGAAATTCGTTTCGGAAAGACACTTAAGAATTCAGCAGTGCGCAGCTTTGAATCTGCTTGGCGCACGATTGTGGCTGCTGACACGGTTTCATTCATCGCGGCAATTGTGTTGTGGTATCTAACTGTTGGGTCGGTGCGCGGTTTCGCATTCTTCTTGGGTATCTCTGCACTCACCGACATTTTGATCACTTACTTTTTCACACGCAGCGCGGTGTTGCTTTTCGCAAGATCTAAGCGCGTACAAGGTCGCATGGTGCTCGGTATTCAGACTGTAAAGCCAGAGGGGATGTAGTGAAAAACTTTTTCAGCTTCTTTGGTCGCCTTTATCGCGGTGAAACTACTTTCGACTTCATTGGCAAGCGAATTATTGGCTTTGCAATCTCGTTGACAATTGTTTTGGCCGGCGCAGTTTCATTGCTCGTACAAGGATTAGAACTCGGCATTGACTTTCGTGGCGGTGTGGCATGGGAAGTGCCCGCTGGAGATCTGACTAATGACGATGCTCGAAGTGTGCTTGATGCCAACAGCATTGAGTCGTCAAATGCAAAAATTCAGTTCTTGACGGGTAGTGAACTGCAAGTCATGCGCGTGCAGGTAGGGGACCAACCCGAAGAGGTTCGTCTTGCAGTGCAGAAGTCATTCGCTGAACTCGCAAAAGTTGAAATTGAAGAAGTCAGTGTTGCATCGGTGAGCTCGTCTTGGGGTCGCAGCATCACCGAAAAAGCAGTTCGGGCATTGATCGTCTTTTTTGTGATTGTTTCGCTTTACATTTCTTGGCGTCTCGAATGGAAGATGGCGATCACTGCAATCGTGGCAATGGCTCACGACGTTTTATTGAGCGTCGGTGTCTACTCATTGTTTGGATTTGAAGTCTCACCTGCAACAGTTGTTGCGTTTTTAACAATTCTGGGATACTCGCTGTATGACACGGTGGTTGTCTTTGACCGAGTTCAAGAAAACGCAACCAAGTTTGCATCTTCTCGACAGTCGTTTGCCAACATCGCAAATGTCTCAACCAATGAAGTTTTGGCGCGTTCGCTCAACACGACGCTGTCTTCAGCGTTGCCTGTAATTTCGCTTCTAGTGGTTGGGTCGTTCATGCTCGGAGCAAAGAGCCTCGAAGAATTTGCAGTTGCTTTGCTGGTTGGCATGCTTGCCGGTACATATTCGTCGATCTTTGTAGCGGTTCCACTTTTGGATGTGCTCAAGCGCAACGAGCCAAAATACAAACCATTCAGTGGTCAAATTGCTACAGGTCAGGCAATGGCTGAATTAATGGGCAATGGTGAGTCTTCGCGACGTGTGACAAAAGCTTCGCGTGTTGAAGCTGGTTCGTCGGTTGATTCGACAAGCGAATCAACCGTCAGTAGTGCAGCCGAGCGTGCAACCACATTGTTGACACATCCGCCGCGACCCCGAAAAAAACGTCGTTAGCACTACGCTTTAGTCATGGCCACCTCATCGAGGGTGCTGCCGTGGCGGCGCCAGAACACGACAATTGCCGAGGAACTCTCACCTCTGCTGAGTGCCTATAAAGCGCGTCATCCCAAGGGTTCGGTATCGCTGATCAACGCAGCATACGAAATGGCGCGAACGGCGCATGCGAGTCAAAACCGGTCTAGTGGAGAGCTCTACATCAATCACCCGATTGCTGTGGCCCGAATTGTCGCTGACATTGGTTTGGACGAAGTTTCAATCGTGGCGGCGTTGTTGCACGATGCTGTTGAAGACACCGAAATAACAATCGGTGATGTTGAAAGCAATTTTGGAAGTGAAGTTTCAGCAATTGTTGACGGTGTCACGAAACTTGAACGCCTGCAATTTGATTCAAAAGAAGCACAACAGGCAGCAACGATGCGCAAGATGTTGGTGGCGATGGCGCGCGACCTGCGCGTGTTGATGATCAAACTTGCAGATCGTCTGCACAACATGCGCACAATTGCCGCGGTCTCACACGAAAAGCAACAACGAGTCGCCCAAGAGACTCTTGATATTTATGCTCCGCTGGCGCATCGTCTCGGAATGCAAGAAATTAAGCAACAACTCGAAGACTTGGCATTTGCGGCGTTGTATCCAAAGCGTTATGCCGAACTTGACCACCTTGTTGCCACGCGCGCGCCTGAGCGAAATGTTTATCTCGCAAAAACAATCGGCCAAGTACAACAGTGGCTTGAAGAAGTAAAAATCAGGGCCGAACTTACGGCGCGAGGCAAACATCTTTGGAGCATCTACGAAAAAATGGTGCAAAAAGGTCGCGAGTTCGACGATATTTATGACCTACTAGCGATTCGCATTGTCGTTGAATCAGAAAAAGATTGTTACACCGTCTTGGGTGCGATTCACGGGCATTGGAAGCCGATCGTTGGAAGATTCAAAGATTACATTGCGATGCCGAAATTTAACTTATATCAGTCGTTGCACACCACAGTGGTTGGACCTGGTGGTAAACCGATCGAAGTTCAGATTCGAACTCAAGAGATGCACCAGCGCGCCGAATGGGGTGTTGCATCTCACTGGGCTTACAAAGACACCGTTTCGCAGGGCGACATTGACTGGTTGAACCGAATCATCGATTGGCAGGGTGAAGTTTCAGACCCGAGTCAGTTCTTGGAGATTTTGAAAACTGATCTTGAACAAGATGAGTTGTTTGTTTTCACGCCAAAGGGTCGTGTAATCACATTGCCCGTAATGTCAACTCCCGTTGATTTTGCTTACGCAGTGCACACCGAGGTTGGTCATAGTTGTATGGGTGCGCGAGTAAATGGTCGACTGGTGCCGTTGGATTACAAGTTGGCGTCAGGGGACACTTGCGAAGTTCTCGTTTCACAAGGTGAGACAAGCGAGCCATCACAAGATTGGCTTGAGTTTGTCGTTTCGCCAAAAGCCCGAAGCAAAGTTAAACAATGGTTGACTCGTGAGCGTCTCGAAGACTTGGTAGAAAATGGTCGAGACGAATTGGTAGAAAGACTTCGCCAAGCTGGGTTGCCTGCCCAGAAAATACTTTCCTCGCAGGTGCTGCAAGACGAGGTTGATCTGCTGAGTTTTGAAGATGCAAATGATTTTTTCGCCGCAATTGGTGATCAGCGAGTCGATGCAGTGGCAATCGTCGAGCGCATGTCAAAGCGAATGCGTGACGGAGTCCAACCCGATCAACTTTCAATGTCGTCAATTGGAGCAACTGGGCTCGCTTCGACTCAGAAAAATGGTGTGCATATAGAAGGTATGCCCGACGTGTTGGTTCGATTGTCGCGTTGTTGCACACCAGTGCCACCTGACGAAGTAATGGGCTTTGTGACCAAGGGTCGCGGAGTCACCGTGCATCGTTCGGACTGTGCGAATGCTGCTTCACTCGTAGCCCAAGATTCTGCTCGAGTTGTTGAAGTTGAGTGGTCGTCTGAGGGATCAAACGCAATGTTCGTAGCTGCCGTCGAAGTAAAAGCACTTGACAGATCCCGGTTGTTGCGAGACGTGGCGAATGCACTTTCAGATGAGCACGTGAACATAGTTGCGTGCACAACGCACACTGGTTCTGATCGCGTCGCACGAATGCGATTTGAATTTGAATTTGCTGATCCAAGTCATTTGTTGTCGGTTCTCCGCGTGATCAAGCGAATCGACGGTGTTTACGACGCAAATCGTGTTTTGCCAGGGGTGGCGACAGATGAAATTGAGGATGAAGACGTGGCGCACCCATCGGCTGCTAGATAATGAATCGCCTGTGTCGCCAAAGCGTCTAGCCTTCACGCGTGCCTGAATTTAAGACTTCCCCCGGAACTCGCGATATTTTGGCGCCCCATTCGGCGCGTTGGCGAGCCTTTCAAGATGTCTTTGCCAGCACGGTCGAGTCGGCGGGTTATTCATACATAATTCCCCCGATGTTCGAAGACTTAGACGTCTTTTTACGATTGGGTGAGGCAACCGAAGTTGTCACCAAAGAAATGTATGACTTTCACGACAAAGGTGGTCGACATGTGGCCTTGCGACCAGAACAGACAGCGAGTGTGTGTCGAGCATTTGTCGAGCATCGACCAACAACGCCGTGGAAAGTTTGGTATGCGGGCCCGAACTTTCGGTACGAAAAACCACAGCAGGGTCGATATCGACAGTTTGACCAGGTAGGTATTGAAGCGCTCGGAGCAGATGACCCGTTGCTAGATGCGGAAGTCATCGCCTTGGCCGCAAAGTTTTATGCCGACCTTGGTTTGCGTAAAGTTCATCTTTCAATCAACACACTTGGTGATGCTGGGGATCGAGAAAAATACTCACAAGCACTTTCGCAATATTTTATGGCTAATGAAAAAGATTTGACCACTGAAAGCCGAGCGACTTTAGCGCGCAATCCATTGCGCGTACTCGACTCGAAACGCGAACCAGATCAGAAAGTAATCGCGGGTGCTCCGGCAATTCGTGAGTTCATCAGCGATGTATCGAACCAACATTTTGATGCCGTGTTGCAGGCACTAGATGCCTTAAATATTTCGTATGAGATCAACAACCGACTTGTGCGAGGCCTTGATTATTATCGTCGCACCACTTTTGAATTCACATCAATTGCGCTCGAAGCAGCGCACACAGCAATTGGTGGTGGTGGTCGCTATGACGGGTTGGTCGAGGCTCTGGGTGGGCCGGCAACACCAGGAATCGGCTTTGCACTCGGCCTAGACCGAACACTGCTGGCGTGCGATGCAGAAAAAGTTTTTGATGCTCCAGCGACGGCAGTGCAAGTCTTTGTGGTCGACACTGTTGACGGCATGCACGCTCATGCTGTTTGCCACGAATTGCGTAGCAATGGTCTGAGCGCCGATCGTGCCTACGACTTGCGCAGCATGAAAGCTCAAATGAAATCGGCAGATCGCAGCGGAGCAACGCTCGCGTTGATAATCGGGTCGGATGAGGTCGAAAATTCGACCATAATGTTACGTCCGATGGGTTCTGGCGATCAGTACCTAATTGCTCGCAAAGACTTGGTAGCCGAAGTAAAAAAAGCTCTCAATCCAAAATGAAAGTACTAATTAATGACTAAGACAAACAACAGCACAGCATTGCGAACTCACTTGTGCGGAGATATGCGCGCAGAAAATGTTGGCCAGCAAGTCACCCTTTGTGGTTGGGTTGGACGAAGGCGCGAGCACGGCAACAACCTGGCGTTTCTTGACCTGCGCGACTTCAGCGGCATCGTTCAATGCGTAGTTGATAACACTGTTGATGTTCGCAGCGAATGGGTGATTCGTGTGACCGGCACGGTTCAGGCGCGTCCTGCCGGAACGGTAAACGAAAATATTCCAACAGGCAAAGTAGAACTCAGCAACTGCACAATCGAGATTTTGAACAATGCCGAACCGCCACCGTTTCCGATTGACCAACGTGGCGACGATGTAGATGAAAATGTTCGGTTGAAATATCGATACTTAGATATTCGACGTGAACGAATGCAAAAGAATCTGCGATTGCGAGCAAAGGTCAATTCGGCAATCCGTAAATCAATGGAGTCGCAGGGCTTTACCGAGATTGAAACACCGTTGCTGATGCCAAGCACCCCAGAAGGTGCACGCGAATTCTTGGTTCCATCTCGTAATGAACCTGGTTCGTTTTATGCGTTGCCACAATCGCCGCAACTATGGAAGCAGTTGTTGATGGTTGCCGGTATGGATCGCTACTACCAAATTGCTAAGTGTTTGCGCGACGAAGACCTGCGCGCAGATCGCCAATATGAGTTCATGCAGCTCGATGCCGAGATGAGCTTTGTCAATAAAGACGACGTCATGGCGATGATTTCGACAGCCGTTGTTGCTGCAGCTACGGCAGCAACTGGTTCGGCGCCACCGCCGATTGAGCGAATGACTTGGCACGATGCGATGAACCACTACGGCATCGACAAACCAGACTTGCGCTTTGAAATGAAATTGATCGAGCTCACTCATGTATTTGCGTCGACCGAATTCAAGGCCTTTGCGTCAGCTGAATCGATCAAGGGAATTTGTGTAAAGCACGCCGACTACCCAGAGCAGGCAGCGAGCGGTCGCAACAAGTTAGATGCCTTGACTGATCGCGCAAAAAAGATGGGTGCAAAAGGCCTCGTGTGGATCAAAGTGGGCGAGGGGTCGGTGCTTGACTCACCGGTAGCTAAGTTCATGTCGGCTAAAGAACAAGCAGATCTGATTGCTGAAACGAAAGCATCAGTTGGTGACTTGATACTTATCGTTGCCGATGTTTGGGCAACTAGTTGTGCAGTCTTGGGACAGTTGCGCAATGATCTTGGCCGCCCGCCAGTGCACGAGGGCCCATATAGATATGTATGGGTGGTCGACTTTCCAATGTTCGTTGGCATCAACCCAACGACGAAATTGCCACAACCTGGACATCATCCGTTCTGTCATCCACATCATGAAGATGTTGATCGACTTGAGAGCGATCCGCTTTCGGTGCGAGCGCTCGCATACGACCTCGTCTTGAACGGTTGGGAGCTCGGCTCGGGCTCGATTCGAATTCACGAACCAGATCTTCAGCGGCGGGTGTTTCGCCAACTCGGCATAACCGACGAGGATGCTGACGCGCGTTTTGGTTTCTTCTTGCAGCCATTTAAATACGGGGCACCTCCGCACGGCGGCTTTGCGTTTGGTATTGATCGTTTGGTTGCGATTCTGGCGGGCGAAGACAATATTCGTGAAGTGATTGCTTTTCCAAAAACTCAATCAGGCTCCGACCCGATGACAAATGCGCCGACGACTGTGAACCCTGCTCAACTTAATGAACTGGGCATCAGGCTGTTGCCACCAGCCGCAAAATGAAAGAAGACTTGTTCGGCGCTGCGGCTGCTGAACGACTGAAGTCGCAAGCACCACTCGCCGCCAGACTTCGACCGCGTTCGTTAGACGAAGTTGTCGGGCAGAAACACTTGGTTGCCAAGAATTCGCCGCTCAGAATTTTGATTGAAGGCGACCGACTTTCATCGGTGATTTTTTGGGGACCTCCCGGCACCGGAAAGACCACGCTCGCCGAAGTTGTGGCGCTGACAACGAACCGACACTTTGAGAGGCTTTCAGCGGTTAGTGCTGGTGTCAAAGACGTTCGTGAAGTGATTGAACGTTCTTCCGAAAGACTTGGGCAGTTCGCACGAGGCACGATCGTTTTCATCGACGAGATTCATCGGTTCTCGACATCTCAACAAGATGCTCTGCTGCCATCTGTCGAATCCGGAGTTATCACTTTGATCGGGGCGACAACTGAGAATCCTTATTTTGAATTGAACGCACCTTTGCGAAGTCGATCAACGTTGTTTCGCCTCGAGCCCCTTGTCGTGAGTGATGTAAAAGAACTTTTGCAAAGAGGAGTAGTTGCCGAATCAGTGACGGCAGATGACGATGCGCTTGAGGCGCTCGCTCAACGCAGTGGCGGTGATGCACGTCAAGCATTGACCGCACTCGAAGTTGCTTGTGCCTTAGCCCAAGAAAATAAAAAACATGTGACGATTGCTCAGGTCGACGCTGCTTTGGGCGTGAGCGCACTGCGTTATGGCAGAGATGATCACTATGACGTGGTGTCGGCATTTATTAAGAGCATTCGCGGGTCGAATCCACAAGCAGGTTTATTTTGGTTGGCAAGAATGCTCGAGTCAGGCGACGACGCTCGGTTTATTGCACGGCGTTTGGTTATCTTGGCCAGTGAAGATATTGGCATGGCTGATCCGAACGCTCTTGTCGTAGCTGTTGCTGCTGCAAGTGCTCTTGAACATGTTGGCTTGCCCGAAGCGCAACTTAATCTTGCTCAAGCAGTCGTCTATTTAGCAACTGCGCCAAAAAGCAACCGAGTTGCGTTGGCAATTTGGGCGGCCCGAGAAGATATTCAAAGAGGTGTCAATAGCGAAGTACCAGCACATCTCCGCGACGGACACTACGAGGGAGCAAAAGAGTTTGGTCATGGTGTTGGTTATGTTTACCCACACGATGATCCAAGTGGATGGGTTGATCAGCAATATCTTCCAGACCCGAGCCCGGGTTCGCCCGAGCGCAAAGGTGATTACTACGAACCAACAAACCACGGCACTGAGCAGGCAATTGCCGAAAGAATGAATAGCGTGAAACCGAAATGATTAAACGTCTCTTTTGGTTGATCGTTGGTGGAGCCGCAACGGTTCTTGGCATAAATCTGTTGAAGAAAAGAGCCGAGCAGAACCCCGAGCAGTTTTCGACTGATGCGTTGGTCGAAAAATTTATCGACGTCTTTGATCGAGTCAAAATTTTTGTAGCCAGATATTGGCAGGGCTATTTTGGTGGCGAAAAATTAAACGATGTTGAGCTCGGCAAGATATTTGAAGGCAAGACAATTCTTGAGGCTCAACCAGACTCAACGAGCGAGCCAACGAAATAAACCTGACGGTTTGCGTATAGACGCGACTAGTAGGCTTGGCAGTCATGGCAGCTGAAATTCGCTCTGCGAACCAACTTAGAAAAGCGTTTACTGGCTTTTTTGAGCAGCGTGGCCACACCAGAGTCGATTCTGCAAGTTTGATTCCGCATGATCCAACGATCTTGTTCACCGTTGCCGGCATGGTGCCGTTCAAGCCATATTTTGTTGGAGACGAAGTTGCACCTTACAAGCGTGCGGTGAGTGTGCAGAAGTGCGCTCGAGCCGGCGGAAAACACAACGACTTAGACGATGTGGGTCGCACAAAGCGCCATTGTGTCTTTTTCGAGATGCTGGGCAACTTTAGTTTTGGAGATTATTTCAAGACAGATGCGATCCCATGGAGCTGGGAGCTAGTCACAGAAGTTTTTGGTTTTGACGGCGATCAACTCTGGATCACCGTTCACGAGAGTGACGATGAAGCAGAACAAATCTGGCACGAGCAAGTTGGCGTGCCGATGAATCGCATTCAGAGACTTGGTGATGCCGACAACTTTTGGCAGATGGGTGAAACAGGACCATGTGGTCCGTGTTCAGAAATTCATATTGACCGCGGTGCTGCATTCGGACCGGATGGCGGGCCGCTCAACGACCCGAAAGGTGACCGCTTCTTAGAGTTTTGGAATCTCGTTTTCATGCAGTTCAACCAAGACAAAGACGGCACTCGGACACCTTTGCCAAAGCCAAGTATTGATACAGGTGCCGGACTCGAAAGAATCTTGGCGCTCAAGCAGGGCAAAGACTCAATTTGGGAAACCGATGTTCTGTTTCCTCTGATTGAGCAGGCTCAGTCGGCGACTTCAAAAAAATATTTGGTCGGAGACTACGAAGATCGTTCAAGTTTCTCGCTGCGAGTTTTGGCAGAGCATGCTCGCTCATCGACGATGCTTGTTAATGACGGCGTCTTTCCGAGCAACGAAGGTCGCGGCTATGTTTTGCGTCGTATCTTCCGCCGTGCGGTTCGCCATGCATATCTGCTTGGTACCGACAAATTGGTGATGCCTAAGTTGGTTGAGACAGCCATCGAAGTTATGCAAGAGGCGCATCCAACTCTTAAAACGAACAAAGACTTTATTCTCGGTGTATTGACCAAAGAAGAAGAAAGCTTTAGGCAAACACTTAAAAATGGTCTGACAATTCTCGAAACAGAATTTTCGACGATCAAAGAATCTAAAAAGAAGTCGACCCTCAGTGGTCAGAGTGCTTTTGTGTTGCACGACACTTATGGGTTTCCACTCGAGTTGACCCAAGAGATTGCCGGTGAACGCAACATTGATGTCGACATTTCAGGTTTCGAAAAAGAGATGGACGCCCAACGCAAGCGTGCCAAGGCTGCGCGCAAAGGTGCGGCGACTGCCGACGACATGCTCACTCAGTATCGAGAAGTTCTAGATAAACACGGTCAAACAGATTTTGTCGGCTACGAATCAGATTCATGTGAATCAAAAGTGCTTGAGGTCATTGCATTAGAAGACTCTCAAGTTGAAGTTTTCTTAAGTGCGACTCCGTTTTATGCCGAGAGTGGTGGCCAAGTTGGCGATCAAGGAACGATTCGTTGCGCGACGGGCGAGATAAAAGTCAGCGACACCGTTTTTGCCTTGCCGGGTTTACGCAAACATATCGGCACGCTGGCAGGCGAAATTTCTGCAGGCACGAACGTAACAGCGACGATTAACAGCGCATTGCGAAATGCGACGCGCAAGAATCACACGGCGACCCACATTTTGCACTACGCGTTGCGCGAGGTGTTGGGCGAGCACGTAAAGCAGGCTGGCTCAATGGTGTCGGCGGATCGTCTGCGTTTCGACTTCAGCCACTACGCGCCACTTTCAAGCGTCGAGATCGAACAGATTGAGCGCATTGCCAATGCACAAGTTCTGAACAACGCCGATGTCAAGAATTATGAAACGTCAAAAGAGAAAGCGACTCAAGCTGGAGCGATCGCGTTCTTTGGTGATAAATATGGCGATGTCGTGCGTGTGTTAGAAGCCGGAGATTCAATTGAACTTTGCGGCGGAACTCACGTTGTTGCTACGGGCGACATCGGTCTGATCAAGGTCATTGAAGAAGGCTCAATCGGTTCGAATTTGCGTCGCATCGAAGCAGTGACTGGTCTGAACGCAGTTAATTATGTAATTGATACTGCTAAGACTATAAATCAGTTAAATACTTTGCTTGATGCCAGTTCGGCGACGCTTGTAGATGCGACGTCGCGAAAGATTGCTGAAATTAAAGAACTCAACGATGAGATCAAGACACTTCGCTCGGCGGCGGCAAGAGGACGAGCCGCAGAATTCATCGCCAAGAATGTCGACGGTGTGGTTGTTCAGCGGGTTGATCAGATGACTCCGGGAGATTTGCGCGAGTTGGCGATTGCGATACGCGCCAACAAAGACATAAAAGCTGTTGTGCTGGGTGGAGTTACACCCACGGGTGGGGTGGCGCTCGTGGCTGCGACCGGTGCCGGAATCAAAGCGTCTGCAGGCGAGTTGATAAGCCAAGCAGCCAAAATGGTTGGTGGCGGAGGTGGCGGTAAAGGAGACATTGCTACGGCCGGAGGCAAAAACGCGAGTGCTCTCGACGACGCTTTGCAAGCAGCTGCGCAGGCATCCAGCAAAATTGTCTAGACGATCAATGCGCAGCCTGGGTATCGATCTTGGTTCGAAGAGAATCGGTGTGGCAATGAGCGACAGCAGTGGCGTTATTGCGTCTCCATTAACGGTTGTTGCTCGGTCTGCTAGTCACAGCCAGGATCACAAAAAAATTCAAGAACTGATTGACGAATACGAAGTTGAGTGTGTTGTGGTGGGCATGCCGTTGAGTATGTCGGGCAAAGTAGGGCCAGCAGCAAAAAGTGCACAAGATGAGATCGAAGAAATGAAGTCGTCGCTGGGTGTTCCTGTTTATTCTTACGACGAGCGTCTGACAACTAAAACGGCAAATGAATCGATGATGCAAGCCAACATGAAAGCGCAAGCGCGCCGACGAATCGTCGACAAGATCGCGGCCGCCGTAATGCTGCAGGGCTGGCTTGATCATGTAGATCGGACGAAGCAATGACGCGCAATGAAGAAAAGAACTGGCAAGAAGATTCATGGGACGGCCCAGATGCGTGGGGGTCGAGCGAATTTGAAGAGGTTCGTCAAGAAAAGCGACCAGACTCTCGAACGGTGTTCATGGCGTTGACCGTCGTCATGTCATTAGTTGTGGCGTTAGGCATTGGTGGACTTTGGTATTTGCGTCAGTTGAATCCGCCAGACTCAAACTCGGGTATCGCTCAAGTTGCCACAAACTTCACTGTCAACCCGAATGATTCGGTAGCAATGGTCAGTCAGCGTCTTGAAGATGAAGGATTCATTGTCAACGCAAGTGTGTTTCGTTGGTATGTGTCGCGTCGTGGCGGAATAGATCTGCAGCCCGGCTACTACTTGTTGACCCCAAGAAGCCATATTGGCAACATCATGAAGAGTTTGAACACGAGCCCATCGGCAACTTTTACGAAAGTTACTTTTCCTGAGGGTTTCACTGTTTCAAAAATCGCCGTGCGAATCCAAGAGAAGATTGGTCGCATAACAGAGCAAGATTTTTTGACAACAGCCAGCAATCCTGATTTTGTTTCGGCTTACGGCCCAAATGATTTAAGCCGATTGGACGAAGCTGATTTTCGTCTTGAGGGTCTGTTGTTTCCAGACACATACCAAGTTTCTGGCGACGAGTCGGCGGCATCGGTCATTGATCGAATGTTGCGTTTAATGGAGCGAGTCGGAATTCAAGAAGGGCTTGACCAGGCCAAAGCCAAAGTCGGTAGATCGCCCTATGAAGTTTTGATTATTGCTTCGCTAATCGAGCGAGAAGCAAAGTTAGAAGTAGATCGGGCAAAAATCTCGCGAGTAATTTACAATCGCCTTGAACGCGGAATGCCCCTGCAAATAGATGCAACTTTGTATTACAACGCCGATTCAAGTGCGTCGTTCACTGATTTAAAGGCGCTTGATAACCCCTACAACAGTTACAAATTCAAAGGCTTGCCACCAACACCAATTGCCAACCCGGGTCGTGCGGCAATTCGCGCTGCGTTGAACCCAGCACCAAACCCGCCACTCAATGATCCAATTTGCAAGGGGATCAAACAAGCGGCAAATTGTGCATATATTTTTTACGTGTTGAGCGATGCGAAGGGCGGTCATACTTTCGCCGCCACAGTTGAAGACCATGAAAAGAATGTCGAAGCTGCCAGAGCGGGCGGGTTCTTACCGTGAGTAATGAAGTTGTCAACGCACCAACGCGAATAGCGGCGATTATCGGAAACCCAGTTGCGCAAAGTTTGTCGCCGGTAATTCATAATGCGGTGTTTCGCTCGCTCGGAGTCAACTGGTTGTATCTTGCGTTTTTGGTTGAGTCAGAAAAAGTTCGCCAAACCCTTACTGAAATGGCAGCACTTGGTATCGCCGGCTACTCGGTGACGATGCCCCACAAAAACGAAGTCGCACGCATAGTCGCCGAAATCGGCGAAGTTGATGAAGTCGTCAAAAAGACATCTGCGGCCAACACAGTGATGTTGAGAAGTGATAACTCGATTTTTGCGACCAACACAGATGGTCAGGGTGCGTGCAACGCAATTGAATCTGTTGCGAATTTCAAAATCGCCGGCAGCCGAGTTGTTTTGCTTGGAGCGGGTGGAACTGCGAGCGCGGTTGCATATGCACTCGTTAAAAATGGTGCCAAAGATGTTTTGGTTCACAATCGTTCGTCGCAAAGAGCAGAAGAGTTAGTCACAAAAATCGGAAGTTGTCGCGTTGGTCGCCAGGCCGAACTTGCCAATGACGTCGAGCAGGCACAGATTGTTATCAATACAACCCCAGTCGGGTTTGATCCGAGTGGCGCTGGTTCTAAAACTGAATCACCGATTGATGTGCGATTGATTAAGTCACATCACATAGTCTTAGATGCTGTTTATCGTCCATTAGAAACAAGTTTGCTTGCGGCTGCAAAAAAAGTTGGCGCCAAAACTGTGGATGGCTTAGAAATGTTGGTACATCAAGCAGCCTTGCAACAAGAAATCTGGTTGGGTCGACGTGGTGACACAAAGCTGATGCGCGATGCAGCATTGAATACTCAATAGATTTGCCACCAACCGTCTGTTTGAAATTTAATGACCTGAAAGTGAAGGCACCTCAGGGGTAGCCTGATATTTATGCTTCGTTATTTAACCGCCGGTGAAAGTCACGGGCAGGCATTAGTCGTAATCGTTGAAGGTCTACCTGCAGGCATGCAAGTGACTTCGCAGGACATTAGCGATGAACTTGCTCGTCGCCGACTGGGGTTTGGTCGTGGACCTAGACAGAAGTTTGAGCAAGACGAGATTGTGCTTGTCGGCGGAATCCGCCATGGTCGCACTTTGGGTTCCCCTGTGGCAATTGAGATCAAAAATAGTGAGTGGTTTCGCAGCGATGTGTGGCATGAAGAGATGTCTCCAGAACCAGGTAAGACGAAAAAACCATTGACCCAGCCTCGACCTGGTCACGCCGACCTCACAGGAATGCAGAAATATGGTTTTGACGACGCGCGTGATGTGCTTGAGCGGGCGAGTGCTCGAGAAACAGCCGCCCGAGTTGCGGCTGGTGCGTTAGCCAAAGTGTTGCTAAAACAAATTAATGTTTCGGTTTTGTCGCACGTGCTGCAGCTTGGTAGTGCGCGAAGCGACAATACGACACGGCCGACACTTGTGGATTTGGCGAAAGTTGATGAGTCTCCGGTGCGTTGCTTCGACTCTCAAGCCGAGGCCCGAATGATTTCTGAAATTGAAAGTGCAGCCAAAGAGGGCGACAGCCTTGGCGGCATTGTCGAAGTTTTGGCATACGGCTTGCCAGTGGGATTAGGAAGCTATGTGCATTGGGATCGCAAACTTGACGGTCTCTTGGCCCAAGCAATAATGAGCATTCAAGCCGTCAAAGGTGTTGAGATTGGTGACGGCTTCGAGGTTGCCGCGCGGCGCGGAAGCAAAGCCCACGATGCAATCACTTGGAGCGAGTCAGAGAAAAAGTACAAGCGTGAGACAAGTTTGGCCGGCGGCACCGAGGGTGGAATGTCGACGGGAGAAATGCTTGTGGTTCGCGCGGCGATGAAACCGCTGGCGACACTGAATCGTCCAACTTTGAAAACAGTCGACACGTTAACGAAAGAAGAAACAGTCAGTTTCAAAGAACGCACTGATGTCACCGCAGTTCCGGCCATGGGCGTAGTTGCCGAAACAATGGTTGCTCTAGTTTTAGCCCAAGAAGCCCAAAGAAATTTTGGTGGCGACAGTATCGATGACTTTGTGAACAATGTAAACAGTTTCGCAAAGAGAATTAGTTGAGTTTGGCTCTGGACGTGTCGCCAGGTTCACTAATCGTTCTAATTGGGTTGATGGGTTCTGGCAAAACGACGGTTGGTCGTGCCTTGGCCCAAAAACTGAATATCAAGTTTGCAGACTCAGATGAATTGATTGAAAAGTCGGTGAAGTTGTCGGTGCGCGAAATCTTTACCCAAAGTGGAGAGCCCGAGTTTCGACGTCTCGAATCTGAGGCGTTAATGAACGCAGCAAATAGTTCTGAGACTCTCGTTTTGGCAGTTGCCGGAGGTGCAGTTCTGGCTGAAACAAATCGCGCGCTATTAAAGAACAAGTCACGCTGCATTGTTTGGCTAGATGCACCAACATCAACTTTGGTTGGCCGTACTGGTCGTGCCAAACATCGACCACTCTTAGACGGAGACCCTGTTGGCGCGCTGAATCAGATGCGTGCAGATAGAGAAGATTTATATCGACAAATTGCGACTCACGAGGTAGCGACTCAGTCAATGAACATTCAGCAAGTTGTCGAAAAAATTATTGACCAGTGTCAGTTGCTTGACTCACAAGGTGCCCTCAAGTGACAGTGAGCCGAGTGAATGTTGATCTAGGTACACGGTCTTACCCCGTTGTTGTAGGTCACGGAGTCGTCGGGGAGATTGATTCGCTTTTGCCCAAGACGGCCAAGCGTGCTGTGATCGTGACTCAAAAAGAAATTGGATTTGTCGTCAAACCGAAGATTGATAGCACCACAGTTTTGATAGGTAATGGTGAGCAACACAAAAATTTGCAGACCATTGAAATGCTCTCACAGAAGTTTGCCGAAATTGGTTTGACTCGCAATGACGTTGTCATTGGTCTGGGTGGTGGCATGGTCACAGATGTTGCCGGCTTTGCTGCGGCGAGTTGGCATCGAGGAACGCCGGTGTTGCATGTTTCAACCTCGCTCGTAGGCATGGTTGACGCTGCGATCGGTGGCAAGACGGGCGTGAATATTGATCAAGGCAAAAACCTTGTGGGTGCTTTTTGGCAACCATGTGCCGTGGTTTGTGACTTGGACGCGCTCAAAACATTGCCTGAGCGAGAAATGCGATGCGGTCTGGGCGAAGTAGCGAAATATCATTTTTTGACAGGCGATGATTTGCTGGCACTTGAGATGCCCCAACGAATTGCCCGTTGCGTCGAAATCAAAGCAAAAATTGTCGCCGCCGACGAACGTGAGAGCGGTGGGCGAGCACTTTTGAACTACGGCCATACGTTGGCACATGCTCTTGAACGGTCAAGTAATTTTTCGCTAGCTCACGGTGAGGCCGTGGCGGTCGGCATGATCTACGCCGCACATCTTGCGCATGCAATGCAACGAATTAGTCAGGCACGTGTCGAAGAGCACTACAAAGTCATCGGTCAGACATATGGGTTGAAAGTAAAGCCCGACGAAAGGGTTAATCGCAAAGAGTTGATCGAACTGATGCGCCACGACAAAAAAGCTGTTTCCGGATTGACTTTCGTTTTAGACGGGGCTTCGGGTATCGAAGTCGTTAGTGGTGTGAGCGAGAAGCACTTAGAGCAGGCTTTTGACGCAATGCAACTGAGCGAGAAGTAATCTAATAACCATGGCTAAATCAACTTCGCAAATCGTGTTGGTACTGAGTGGGCCAAATTTGAACTTGCTTGGTGAACGCCAACCTGAAATTTACGGAACTGATTCGCTCGACGATCACATGCGACGAGTAGAAGAAGCCGCAAAACAACTGGGCTTACAAATAGAAAAGGTAAGCGCCCAGAGTGCGGCTGAGTTGATCACGGCAATTCACTCAGCCCGCAATCGTTGTGCTGCGATCATCATCAACCCTGGCGCACTCACACACTTCGCTTGGAGTCTGCACGATGCTCTGGCCTCGTTCACCGGACCAATAGTTGAAGTTCATCTTTCAAATCCATCGACCCGAGAAGAATGGCGACACGAGAGTGTTGTTGCACCAGTTGCCTCAGGCACAATCGCCGGCTTTGGTGCCGATTCTTATGTCTTTGCCGTTCATGCAGTGGCAACGTTGTTGGCGAAAAAGAAATAAAAATCATGGTTCAATCTCTTTCGCCATTAGTTGTTTCGGGTCGCGACAAGTTCGTGCGTGATGAATTGCAAAAGAGCGACGCACCAGTCGGTAGCGGTTTGCTTGTGACTGATTTAAACAACATTCGTTGGCTAACCGGATTTACTGGTTCGGCAGGAACTCTGATTGTTCGACCTGACGACATGGTCTTGGTTGTTGATGGTCGCTATGGCGACCAAGCACGTGAACAACTTAAATTTTCGGGCGCAAACTGCAGTGTCATTGAGGGCCGAAGTGCCGTAGCACTTCGCGAAGCGCTCGGATCTGCCACCAAGTCTCTGAAATCAATTGGCTTTGACCCAGCAGAAATGACCGTTAGTCAGCACGAGGCAATGACCGAGCAATTGCAAACCGAATTGCGCAAAATTAAGCCGATAGTTCCGAAGTTGCGCAGGCGCAAGACAGAACCTGAAATCGAGAGAATGCAGTTGGCGGCGCTAGCAACCGACCGTGCACTTGAAGAAGTTGTGCCAATGCTTTCGCAAGGTCTGACTGAACGAGATATTCGCGACGAACTTGATTATCGGATGCGCCGTTACGGGGCAGAGTTCACAAGTTACGACACGATCGTGGCAAGTGGACCTAATGCCGCTCGGCCTCACCATCGACCAGTGAGCCGTCGCATTGAAACTGGTGACAGCGTGGTCATCGATGTGGGCGGACTTGTAGATGGTTATCACTCAGATATGACTCGCACGTACCTGATCGGCGATGTAGATCCGATTTTGAGTGAGATGCACGATGTCGTAAGCCAGTCGCAACTTCTCGGACTCGCCGCCGTTCGTGCAGGAGTCTTGGCACAAGATGTAGATAAAACTTGTCGCGACTTCATTGCCGAGGCGGGCTTTGCAAACGAATTTACGCACAGCACCGGACACGGTGTTGGGCTACAGATACATGAGATGCCATGGGTAAGAACTGGTTTTGCCGAACCGCTTGAAGTTGGCGAAGTAGTAACTGTCGAGCCTGGCGTCTATCGTGAAGGGCTCGGTGGCGTGCGAATTGAAGACTTAGTCGTCGTTACGCAAAGTGGCTGCCGAATTCTTACATCAAGCAAAAAGGATCGACAGTGCCTGCAATTACAACCAACGACCTAAAGAACGGAATCACGCTCGAGATTGACAGTGGTTTGTTCACTGTTGTCGATTTTCAACACGTAAAGCCAGGCAAGGGTGGGGCATTCGTTCGAACGAAACTGCGAAATTTGCGCACGGGCAACATTTTGGAGCGAACATTCAACGCCGGTATTCGCGTAGAGCAGGCGATTTTAGATCGCGCCGATATGCAGTTTTTGTACAAAGAAGGAGATGACTTCGTGTTCATGGACACCGAGTCATACGACCAAATAAATATTTCACCGCGAGCACTTGGTGAAGCTTCAGATTATTTGGTTGAAGGATCGAAGGCGATTATTGCGCAATACCGAGACGAAATTGTCAGCGTAGAAATTGCGGTAACTGTTGAATTGAATATTGCTTTGACAGAACCCGGCATTCAAGGTGATCGCGTTTCAGGTGCACGTAAACCCGCAACTTTGGAAACCGGCAAAGTTATTCAGGTTCCACTTTTTGTAAATATTGGCGACCGGGTCAAGGTCGATACTCGCTCAGGCGACTATATAACGAGAGTCTGATGCCACAACCCCGCAGAAGCAAAGTCGGGGACGACATTCGAAGTTCGGCTCGCGAACGTGCCGTCCACTTTTTATACGAGGCAGAGTCACGCAGCATCGCCGTAAGCGAAGTGATCAAGGCACAAATTCTGCCAGTAGATGATCTTGTGGCCGAGTTGGCGAACGGTGTCGAGTTGAAACGCGAAGAGACAGACGAGTTGATCTCAGAGTTTTCGCATACTTGGACAATTCAGCGAATTCCTGCGATTGATCGCAACATTTTGCGCCTGGCAATCTACGAATTGATAGTGCGCGCCGATGTGCCAGTTGCAGTTGTGATCAATGAGGCGGTTGAGTTGGCAAAGAGATTTTCTACAGAGGAGTCTGGTAAATACGTCAACGGAATGCTTTCTGCGATCGCGAAGCGAGTTCGCGTCTAAGAGATTTAAAGTTGTTTTAAAGAAATGGCGAAAATTACGAAACAGTTTTGGGGCAATCTTCGGTATCGCGTCACGCAGATAACTGTCTGGCAAACCGTAACAATGTCTGCAATAAGTCTTGTCTTTTTATATCTGGCGGCGATGAGTGTGGAGCTTCACCGTGGTTTAAATACCTCGGCGTATGACTTTGGTCTTTATGACCAGGGCATTTGGCTGATGTCGCAATTCAAGAGTCCGTTTGTGACGCTGATGGGCCGAAATCTAATCGGTGACCATACGAGTTTCATTTTGATATTTCTCGTGCCTTTCTACTGGCTGGTTGGTTCGACTTCATTTTTGTTCGTGGTGCAGGCTCTTGTTATTTGTGCAGGGGCGATACCTGTGTTTTTCTATACGCGTAGAAAACTCGAGAGTGAGATCTTTGCAACTGTCTTCGCAGTTGTTTATCTGATTCACCCGGCAACAATTTGGATTGGCCTAGAAAATTATCATCCCGACTCTTTTTTGGGTTTGTTCGTAGGTGTCGCACTATACGCAGCGCTCGAAAAGAGATGGCGACTCTATTTCTTTGCAACCCTGTTGTCGTTGCTTGTAAAAGAGGACGTAGCTCTCGTTGTCGTTCCACTTGGGGTTTGGATCGCAATCAGACAAAATCGAAAGATCGGGCTGCTGACTGTGCTTGTTTCGTTTTGGTACATGATCTTGGCAATGTTTGGCATCCAAAAAGGAATCAATGGTGTGAATTTCAGAAACAGTTGGCGGATTCCTTTTGACGGCGTATCAGGCTTGGTTAAAACTATGTTTACTGACCCGGGCAAGCTCGGTTCGTATCTGCTCAGTGAGTCGAGACCGTATTATTTGTTGCAAATGGCGCTGCCAGTGGCATTTGTATTTTTTCTATTTCCTGAAGTTGCAGTAATCGCAATTTTGGTTATCGGCGCAAATATTCTGAGCACTTTTTGGTATCAGTTTCACATTGAGTATCACTACTCGTTTGTAATCGTGCCTATTTTGGTTTTCGGTTCAGTTTTTGCAATTGCACGAGTTTCGGCAAAATATCGAACGATTCTGGTTGGTGTTTGTGCGGCGACAAGTCTTTTTTCGGCCTTCATGTGGGCACCGTTGCCTGGCACACGAACCGACATTACTTACAACGGTTCGAGACATCCGATGGTTGCCGCCGCTACTGAAGCATTAGATAAAGTGCCGAACGATGCAATAGTCAGTGCTTATCATCCGTTGACTGCACAAATTGCTCGACGAGAGCGAATCTATTCATTTCCGGTTCCGTTTAAACGGTCACTTTATGGTTTAGATGCTTTTGCCCAAGGTGACGTGCTGTCGTTTGTTGACGAGATTGAATACGTGATCTTGCCCAAAAACATGGACGAACAGATGGCGCAAGTGTGGTCGGGTTTTTCATCGCGGTATGAGATCACGTATGCCAATTCTTGGTGGGTGGTGTATCAGCAGATTGCCAAATGATCTTGGGTAGCTCGTTGGCTGCTATATTGATGTTGAAATTTTAATCAACCGTCAATTGAGTCCTGTGAGGCTCGAACGGAGGAGAACTAATGAGTAAGTCTGCGAGTATCAACTCGTCGCGTGAAGCGATGACTGCGGCCGATGTGAGTCGCGCAATTGTTCGAATTGCCCACGAAATTGTTGAGCGCAATCATGGCGTTGAAGGTCTAGCAATCGTTGGGTTGCAACGCGGCGGCGTTTGGATTGCCGAAGCAATCACCGAGCAGATAAACAAAATTGAAACATCAGTAGCCGTACCGGTCGGCGCTTTAGATGTCAGTTTGCATCGCGATGACATTGGACTCAGACCTGTTTCGCTTGGCGCGATCAGCAATATTCCGTTTGATCTTTCAGGGGCGACAGTCGTCTTGGTTGACGATGTTTTGTATACGGGTCGCACCGTGCGTGCGGCGATGGAAGGTCTAAATAATTATGGCCGGCCTCGCGCTGTGCAACTCGCCGTTCTTGTAGATCGAGGACATCGCGAATTGCCAATTCGACCAGACTTCGTCGGAAAAAACCTACCGACTCATAACAAAGATGAAGTTTCGGCAACCGCCGCTGGTGTCTTTGTTGCGCCACATTCGGAGGTGGGCAAGTGAAGCACCTTCGTTCAATCGATGAATTGGGCCTCGACGGCTTGACTGGTCTTTTGCAACTGACAGACCACATGGCAGAGATCAACCAACGCCCTGTTCCAAAAGTGCCAGCGCTTCGTGGGCGAACCGTGGCGAGTTTGTTTTTCGAAGATTCAACTCGAACGAGGCTCAGTTTTGAAACTGCAGCCAAACGACTCTCGGCCGACACTATGACTTTCAACGTTTCAACATCAAGTGTCAATAAAGGAGAATCTTTACGCGACACCGTGGCGACGATCACCGACATGGGTGTAGATGCATTCGTGGTGCGGCACAAGTCGGTGGGGATTCCATGGCAAATAAGCCAATGGACAACTGCTTCAATAATCAATGCCGGAGACGGAGCGCACCAACACCCAACTCAAGCGCTGGTTGATTGCTACACAATTCGCGAAGCGACCCACGCACAAAGTTTTGCCGGAATGAAAATTGCGATAGTGGGCGATATCAAGCACTCACGCGTGGCGCGAAGCAACATTCAAGCTTTTTCACTGCTTGGAGCAAAAGTAACTCTGGTGGCTCCACCCACTTTGCTTCCACCAGATGTTTCACACTGGCCCGTAACTGTGGCCCACAAACTCGATGAAGTCATCGGTCAAACCGATGTGTTGTATATGTTGCGACTACAAAGCGAGCGCATGGCTCAAGGTCACGTGCCGACTTTGCGCGAGTACAGCGAGCAATATGGGCTCACACACAAACGAGTCTTGGCGCTCAAGTCAGATGCGATTGTGATGCATCCTGGACCGATGAATCGAGGCGTCGAAATGCAAATTGATCCGTCAGATGTAAAAAATTCTTTGATTCATCGTCAAGTTGCAAACGGTGTATCGGTGCGCATGGCGGTTTTGTTTGAACTTCTGGGAAGCGGATCAAACCTTGGAGGTCAAGCATGAGTCAGTCGATTGTGATTAAGGGCGCAACCGTCGTAAATAGAGAGTCTCAACAAGTCGCCGACGTGAAAATAGAAAATGGTTTTGTTGTTGAAGTCGCTAAAAACCTGAAGGGAGATTTACAACTAGATGCATCTGGTTGCATTGTCTCAAGCGGATTCGTCGACTTGCACGCACACTTGCGAGAGCCCGGAAAAGAAGAAGCCGAAACTATTGAAACCGGTAGTCGAGCAGGTGCACTTGGTGGATACACGGCCCTTGTTGCTATGCCGAACACCGACCCGCCCCAAGACTCTGTTGCAGTAATTGATTTTGTGCGCGAGCAGGGTAAGAGAGCCGGGCTTGTTGATGTTGTGCCAAGTGGTTGCATAACTCTCGGCCGTCAAGGAGAGTCACTTGCGCCGATGGCAGAGTTGTCTTTGGCTGGAGTAACTCTTTTTACAGATGATGGAAACGGAGTGCAAGACGCAGCGTTGATGCGACGCGCACTTGAATACGCCCGAGGTTTGGGTGTCACGTTGGCTCAACACTGTGAAGTCGCAGAACTTACAAAGGGTGCGGTCATGAATGAGTGCAGTTGCTGCACAGATCTAGGTTTGCCTGGTTGGCCCGCGATTGCCGAAGAGTTGATGGTTTTTCGCGACATTGAACTCGTGCGAATCACTGGTGCGTCGATGCATTTTTTGCATCTCTCAACAAAGCGCAGTGTTGAACTGGTGCGGGCCGCAAAGCGAGACGGATTACCGATAACCGCCGAAGTGACGCCACACCACTTGTCTTTGACCCAAGAGTTGCTCGCTTCTTATGATTCTGTTTACAAAGTGAATCCACCTCTGCGGTCTGCTGAAGATATCCGAGCGCTGAAAGATGGTTTGCGGGATGGCACGATTGATGCGATCGCCACCGATCACGCGCCACACCCACGTCGAGACAAAGAAATGTCGTTAGATCTGGCGCCGCCAGGAATGTTGGGACTTGAAACAGCACTGGGTGTGGTTCTGGCCGAAGGCATGTGTGAGATTCGAGATGTAGTCGCCTTAATGAGTTGGAACCCAGCGAAAATTGCGCGAATTGGCAGCACGCATGGTCTGGATGTTGTCGCGGGGGCAAATGCAAACCTCTGCGTATTTGATCCTGAACTAACTTGGAGCGTTGATCCCGATCGTCTTGCAAGCAAGAGTACGAATACTCCGTATGCAGGTAAGACACTTCGAGGTCGGGTTCGCCACACAATTTTCAAAGGAACAGCAACAGTGATTGACGGTCAAGCACAAAAATGACACGCAACATTAAGTCTGCAGCGCTCGTGCTGAAAGACGGATCTGTCTTCGAAGGCGAAGCAATTGGCGCAGGATCTTCGGAGATTTCGGCTCCGGTTATCGCCCGCGGTGAGGTTGTATTTCATACGGGGCTTTCTGGTTATCAAGAAATTTTGACCGACCCGTCATATGCGGGGCAGATAATAACTTTTACAACTCCGCACATCGGCAACTACGGCACGAGCGCAGCCGACAGTGAGTCTTCAAAAATTTTCGCTCGAGGTGTCATCGTGCGCGAACTGGCACGACGTCGTAGTAACTGGCGAAGCGATGACTCGCTTGATTCGTTCTTGAAGCGCAACGAAATCTCGGGAATCGCCGGCATTGACACGCGAAGGCTTACAAGAGTTCTGCGTGACTCTGGGGCAATGCCAGGTGCTTTTGGCACGGCGACCGAGTCTGAATTACACAAAGCTGCGCAAAGCGAAAAGGGAACAGCGGGCAAAAATTTGATCGCCCAAGTCACCACAACTAAGCCTTACGTTCACGGCTCAGGAAAATTCAAAGTAGTTGCTTTTGACTTTGGCATAAAGACGACGATCTTGAATTGTCTTGGCGAATTCGCAACTGTTCAAGTTGTGCCCGCCACGACAAGCGCGGCTGAAGTTATAGCCATGGCGCCTGACGGAATTTTTCTCTCGAATGGTCCAGGAGATCCAGAGATGGTTCATGGTGCACCTGAAACAATTCGTGAACTCCTCGGCACAGGAGTGCCGCTATTTGGTATCTGTCTGGGTCATCAACTCTTGGCGCTGGCGCTTGGCGGCAAGACATTTAAATTGCCGTTCGGTCATCATGGAGCGAATCATCCCGTAAGAAATTTGGCAACTAAGACAGTTGAAATCACAAGCCAAAATCACAACTTCTGTGTAGACGCTGATTCGCTGGCGACCAAAGCAGAAGTAACACACATCAACTTGAACGATCAAACAAACGAAGGCATGCGCGTCTTGGGCGCGAATGCCTTCAGCGTTCAATATCACCCTGAGGCTGGCCCAGGTCCCCATGACAGTCGGTATCTGTTCGCTGAGTTCGTTGCTCGAATGGAAGCCAAGTAGTGCCAAGACGCAACGACATTAAGTCGATTCTTGTTTTAGGTTCAGGGCCGATCGTTATTGGTCAGGCTTGCGAGTTCGACTACTCGGGCACTCAAGCGTGTCGAGTATTGCGACAAGAGGGTTACAGGGTGATTCTTGCGAACTCGAATCCAGCGACAATCATGACCGACCCTGACTTTGCTGACCGCACTTACATTGAACCGTTGACGCCAGATTTTATTGAAAAAATTATCGAGCGTGAAAAGCCCGACGCAGTTTTGCCAACTTTAGGAGGTCAGACTGCTTTGAATTTGGCGATGGAACTTTTCGCCCGAGGAAAAGTAGGAGTGCCCGGAACGCCAGAATTAATTGGTGCAAACGCCGAAGCGATTGCGACTGCCGAAGATCGGGGCAAATTCAAAGAAGCGATGATCGAAATCGGTTTGAGCGTGCCACGATCAGGAATTGCTCACTCGTTGCCAGAAGCACAGAAGATCATCAAAGAGATCGGGCTGCCGGTGATTATTCGTCCTGCTTACATTTTGGGCGGTCGAGGCACAGGTATTGCGCACACTCCTGAAGAATTCGTGTCAGTCGTAAGCAATGGGTTGGCTGCAAGCCCAATTTCTGAAGTGCTGATCGAAACTTCAATCGTCGGATGGAAAGAGTACGAACTCGAAGTGATGCGCGATCGCAACGACAACTGCGTGATCATTTGCTCAATTGAAAATGTTGATGCGATGGGCGTGCACACCGGCGACTCGATAACAGTGGCACCAGCAATGACTTTGTCGGATGTTGAATATCAAAAAATGCGTAACGCTGCGTTCGCGTGCATCAGGCGGGTAGGGGTTGAAACGGGTGGCTCAAACGTTCAGTTTGCGGTAAACCCATTGACTGGCGAGCAGGTTGTCATCGAGATGAATCCAAGAGTGTCTCGCAGCTCGGCGCTTGCCTCGAAAGCGACTGGCTTTCCAATTGCCAAGATTGCCGCAAAGTTGGCGGTGGGTTACACGCTGGATGAAATCTCGAACGACATCACCAAGAAGACTCCTGCAAGTTTCGAGCCAACTATTGACTATGTAGTAGTCAAGATTCCGCGTTGGGCTTTCGAGAAATTCCCTGGCACCTCGGGTGTTCTCGGCACGCAGATGCAAAGTGTGGGCGAGGCAATGGCGATTGGGCGCACATTCACCGAGAGTTTGCAAAAGGCTCTGCGATCTTTGGAGATCGGGCGAATGGGGCTTAATTGTGACGCAGGCGAAACGAGCTATGCCAAATTTTCTGACGACGAGTTGTTAAGCCAAATTGCGATTCCTACACCAGAACGCATCTTTCAAATCGGCGAATGTTTGCGACGAAAGATTTCGATCGAAAAAGTGGCGAAGTACTGCAAATTTGATCCATGGTTTTTGGATCAGATGCTTTCGATTGTCGAAGAACGCGAACACTTGTCGACGGCAAGCGCCGATTCGTTGTCGAAGTCAGATTGGATTCGCGCCAAGAGAATGGGCTTTGCCGACGCCCAGTTGGCGTGGTTGTGGGGCAAGAGCGAGCATGAGGTTCGTGCGGCTCGGTTAAAAGCTGGGGTTCGACCAACATACAAAGCAGTAGATACATGTAGCGCCGAGTTTTCTGCGCAGACGCCTTATCACTATTCAACATATGAAGATGAGTCAGAAATTCATGCGACCACCAAAGAATCTGTGATCATCTTGGGAAGCGGCCCAAACCGCATCGGCCAAGGCATTGAGTTTGACTATTGCTGTGTGCACGCGAGTTTTGCATTGCGTGATGCTGGCTACGAGACGATCATGTTGAACTGCAACCCAGAAACTGTTTCAACTGACTACGACACTTCTGACAAGCTTTACTTTGAGCCGCTCACATACGAAGACGTAATGAACGTGATTGAGGCTGAGACGCTGTCATCAGGTGTTGCGCCGAAAGTGATCGTGGGTCTTGGTGGTCAAACACCGTTGAAATTGGCGTCACAACTGCCGAGCAACCTGATTGCTGGCACCAATAGTGAAAGCATTGATATCGCCGAAGATCGCGAAAAGTGGAGTGCGCTATGTGAGTCACTCTCAATCGCTCAACCACCTGGTGGAACGGCGCGAAATGTCGAACAAGCAATTGAAATCGCCAACCGAATTGGCTACCCAGTTCTTGTGCGCCCAAGTTATGTTTTGGGTGGGCGAGCGATGCAGATAGTCCACGATCAAGATCACTTGCGAACTGCGATGCTCGAGATGGACCAGGCGGGTTCGCTTGGTCGAGAAGGTGGGCTGTCATCAGAACGACCCGTACTTGTGGATCGATTTTTAGAAGACGCGATTGAAGTTGATGTAGATGCGATTCGTGATGCAACCGATGAAGTCTTGATCGGCGGTGTGATGGAACACGTCGAACAAGCCGGAGTTCATTCAGGTGACTCAGCTTGCACAATTCCGCCAGTTACTTTGTCAAAACAAATAGTTGAAGAAATAGAAAGCACGATTACCAAGATTGCTCGAGCATTAAGCGTGATCGGGTTAATCAACGTGCAGTTCGCCGTTGCCGGCACGACGGTTTATGTGATCGAAGCGAACCCGCGTGCAAGTCGAACCGTGCCTTTCGTGGCGAAAGCAACGGGTGTTCAGCTAGTCAAGGTGGCAAGTCGAGTGATGATGGGCGCAACTTTGGGGCAATTACGAAGCGAAGGCCTGTTGCCTGAAAAAGTTAAAGGTGGCCATGTTTCAGTCAAAGAAGCAGTGTTGCCATTCAATAGATTTTCTGAGGTAGATACCGCACTCGGACCTGAGATGCGGTCGACGGGTGAAGTCATGGGTATTGACGATTCGTTTGCGCGAGCGTTCGCCAAGGCACAATTTGCGGCAGGCACGACCTTGCCCGAGACCGGCTTGGTATTCGTGTCGTTGAACGATCGAGATAAGAGCGGCGGTGTTGAAGTTGTTAACGGTCTCACTTCGCTGGGTTTACAGATTGCGGCTACAACTGGCACCGCGAAATTTCTAACCGAACATGGGTGCACAGTTTCGCGCATTGTCGGAAAGTTCTCAGAGCGAAAGTCAGACGGCAAGGGTGCTGATGACGCGGTCAAGTTAATAGAGGCTGGTGAAATCGCGTTGGTGATCAATACTCCACGTGGGTATGGCACTAGAAGTGATGGCGAAGCAATTCGCAAAGCAGCCAACAACTGTCGAGTTTCTGTTGTCACAACTTTAAGTGCAGCCACTGCGGCGGTGCAGGGAATGATCGAACAAAGAAATCGACCTTTCAGTGTGATGTCACTCCAAGAATTTCACGGCCGGCAATAAAT
>JAEMTQ010000001.1:1588-22259 GCA_016462185.1 Ilumatobacteraceae bacterium | reverse complement strand
GCCTCGGGAACGGCCGGATACGGAGCTGAATTTGAATCTTATTTTCGACTCAGCGATCTCGGAGCGGTAGTAACAAAATCAGTCGCACATTTTGAATGGCCAGGTAATCCAGCACCGCGACTGCACCCCACAAAGGGTGGAATGTTGAATGCAGTTGGCTTGCAAGGCGCTGGGGTCAAAAGTTTTGTTGAGCACGATCTACCACGCTTGAAAAAAGCAAACGCCAAAGTTGTGGCAAGCATCTGGGGTCACAGTGTCGACGACTATCTGCAGGCCGCAAAGATGTTGTTTGATGTTCGTGATCAGATCGCGGCGATTGAAATTAATCTCTCATGTCCGAACTTGGGCGGAAATCACGTGATGTTCAGTCACGACGCAAAATTAAGTGCACAAATTGTCGAGTTGTGTTCAGCTTCTAATTTGCCGTTGTGGGCAAAGTTGAGCCCAAACACTTCTGAACTTGTAGAGATTGCCAGAGCGGTCAACTCAGCAGGCGCCCAAGCTGTAACTCTCGTAAACACAGCGATTGGCATGGCGATAGATACGAACTCAGGGTTGCCGATTCTGGGCAATGTTCGCGGTGGTTTGTCGGGCTCGGCGCTTCATCCAATTGCAGTGAGGTGTATTTACGATGTTCGAGCCGCCTTACCAAACATCAAAATCATCGGTGCAGGCGGTGTCACTTCGGCAGAAACTGCAGTTGAGTTGATGCTCGCAGGTGCCGATGCGGTGCAGGTCGGAACGGCAACTTTCGCCGACCCTAAGGCGCCAATCAAGATCTTGCGCGATCTCAAAAAGTGGGCGAAAAAACGGGGGATTGAAGATTGGTCTCAGGTGACTTCAGCGGCTCATCGAGGTGGCTTTAAACCCTGAGTGTTAAATTCTTTTTGATGTTCGCAAGTAGAATGCATTAATGGCAAGCTCATCAATTGATGTTGAAAGTCGCCAAAGTGCGATCGCGAGAGTTTCGGGTGCGCGCCGCGAAATGTCCGAAGTATTGCTTGAAATTGCAGCCGAGAAGCGTTCAATGGGCGCAGTGCTGCAGAAATCTGACGAAGAAGCCTTGAATCGTCTTTATGTTGTCAAAGTGCTTGAGTCGTTCAAAGTAGTCGGCAAGGTTCGTGCGAGACAAGCACTTGATGACTTGCGGATTGAACACAAACGAAAAATTTCAAATCTCACTTCGGCGGAGCGTGATGCTTTGTTGAGAGAGTTGCAGTAATGGCGAACGCTACATCGCTTGTCGTGGTTGTCTCTGGACCTGGTGGTGTTGGTAAAAGCACGATCGTCGAAAAACTTGTGGCACGCGATGCTCAACTTTGGTTGAGTCGCTCATGGACCACACGAGAAAAACGACAGGGCGAAGCAGCAGATGCATATAAGTTCGTCTCGCGCGAAGAATTCGAAGCAAATATCGCAGCAGATGGGTTTCTTGAGTGGACAGATTTTCTCGGCAATTTTTATGGAACACCGTTACCGAACCCGCCGCAGGGAAAAGACACAGTGCTTGAAATTGAAGTTGACGGTGCACAGCAAGTGAAGAGCCTGAATCAATCGGCTTTGTTGTTGTTCGTTTTACCGCCGTCACGACAAGAGCAAAAGGCGCGTCTGCATGGTCGTGGTGACCCTGATCAAAAAGTTGAAAAGCGTTTGAAGAAAGCCGAAGAAGAAGAGCCAGTGGGCAAGGCGATTGCTGACTATGTGATAATCAACGACGACCTTGAGTCAACTGTTGAAGAGATGGGTCGAATCATCGCTTACGAGCGAATACAGCGCACCGCCAGCTAGATATAGGGCTATAATCAATAGCCGCAAGCCGAGCCATATTTGATCGACTTGCCAATGATGCCAGGAGGCTTTAGTGACAACCGAAGACACGATGATGAGTCCAGCAATTGAGTCGCTGATGGGTCACACTGGTTCTAAATTTTCTCTCGTTACTCTCTCGGCACGTCGTGCTCGCGAGATCAACTCTTATTTCAATCAGCTCGGTGACGGACTTGGCAATATGGTGCCACCACAAGTGAGCTCAACAGCGCGCAAGCCACTTTCAATCAGCTTTGAAGAAATCGCTGCTGGCAAGATTCAACTTGTCGCCAAGACAATCGAAGAAGTGCTTGCTGAAAATGAGGCTGCCGCTGCCGCAGAAAAGCAAGCCGAACTTGATGCAATGCAAGACACTGCTACTGAGCAACCAGCCGAGTAAGCAAAGTCTCGGTCGGCGTCAATGAAAAAATATTCATTTACTTCAGAAAGTGTTACCGAGGGCCACCCGGACAAGATGGCCGATCAGGTTTCTGATGCGGTTCTTGACGCAATCTTGGCTGAAGACCCTAACGGTCGTGTTGCTTGCGAAACTTTGCTGACAACCGGACTATGTGTTGTTGCAGGCGAAATTACAACCAGTGCATATGTTGATATTCCGAAACTTGCGCGAGAAGTAATCAAGGGCATTGGATACGACAACGCTCTTTACGGATTTGATGGCAACACTTGTGGCGTAATCGTCAGCATCGACGAGCAGAGCCCGAACATTGCTCAAGGCGTTGACGTCAGCGAAGAGATTCGCGCGGGCAAAAGTGGCGAAGACAAATTAAACAGCCAAGGTGCAGGCGACCAAGGAATGATGTTCGGTTACGCATGCACCGAGACCGAAGATTTGATGCCGCTACCAATTTGGTTGGCTCATCGCATGGCCGAGAAGTTGTCTGAAGTGCGCAAGTCGGGTGCGATTCCATATTTGCGCCCAGATGGCAAGACACAAGTGACATTCGATTACGAAAACGGCGTGCCAGTCAGATTGCGCACTGTTTTGATTTCGACGCAGCATGCTGACGGCATTAACCGTGACACGGTGATTCGTCCAGACTTGATTGAGCAAGTTATTCGTCCGGTGATTCCTGCACAGTTTGCAAAAGATGACTACGCGGTTTATGTCAACCCAACGGGCGAGTTCGTCAAGGGCGGACCGCACGCAGACACTGGCTTGACTGGTCGCAAAATTATTGTTGATACCTACGGTGGCATGGGTCGTCACGGTGGCGGCGCTTTCAGCGGAAAAGATCCTTCAAAGGTCGATCGTTCAGCGGCATATGCAGCGCGTTGGGTTGCCAAGCACGTTGTTGCCTCTGGTGCCGCAAAGCGTTGCGAGTTGCAAGTCGCATATGCGATCGGCATGGCGCACCCCGTAAGCATTTTTGTTGAAACATTTGGCACGAATACGGTTGATGACTCGGTCATTGAGGCAGCAGTGCGAGAAATATTCGATCTCCGTCCTGCAGCGATCTTGCGTGACCTCGATTTGAAGCGTCCGATCTATCAAAAGACGGCTGCTTATGGCCACTTTGGTCGCAACGAACCAAACTTCACATGGGAGAAACTGTCTCGCCTCAAAGAGTTCAAGGCAGCAGTCAAACTCTGATTCAAACGGCGGTGCCCTCTGTTCGGGTAGCGCGAGTCGTTCCCGATGTAACGGGCGTAGATAAAACTTTTGATTATTTAGTGCCCGATGCTTTGCACGATCAGGTTCGCGTTGGCGTGCGAGTACGAGTGCCGTTGCACGGTCGAAATGTCGCGGGGTGGGTCGTTGAAATTGGTGAGCCGAGCGAGGGTTTAGCAGTAAGCAAGATTCGTAGCGTGATCAAAGTTCTGGGATTAGGCGTCACACAAGAAATCGTCAATTTGGCGAATTGGGGAACGAAACGTTGGGTCGGCAGATTGCGGTCTTTTATTTCGACTGCAGCCCCCGCAACATTGATTAGCAAAGTGCCCACCGCGAGGTACATGCCACGTTCAATTAAACACGTATCAAATGCGGTCGAGGGGCTCAAAGAATTTGGTAGCGGATTAATAACAGTCGCACCATTGACAAATCTCGCGCCAATGATCAGCGCGATCGCTTGTGATGGGCCAACAATTGTGGTGATGCCGACGCAGCATCGAGCAAAACTGCTCAGCGCGGCGTTGAAGGCAAATAATTTTTCGGTTGCATCGTGGCCTCAAGACTGGGCGATGGCACTTGGTGGGGTAGATGTTGTGATCGGAACTCGCAGCGCAGTTTGGGCCCCGGTTGCACGTTTCTCGAACATTGTCGTTGTAGACGAGCACGATGATCTGTTGCAAGAAGAACGCAGCCCAACTTGGCATGCCCGAGATGTCGCGATTGAAAGGGCGGCTCGTAGTGATGCGAATTGCATTCTGCTATCGCCGATCCCTTCTTTGAGCGCGCGAAAGTGGGCTGGAGACCGAGTTGTGTTTGATGCACAAAACCCGTGGCCAGTGATCAAAGTTGTGGACCGAAATAAAGACGAACAGTGGAGTCGCTCTTTGATTTCGAGTGAACTGATTACTGAATTGCGAGACAAATCAAGACGAGTGATTTGTGTTTACAACAGCAAAGGACGGGCTCGCCTAATTGCATGCGGCTCGTGTCGAACCGTGTTGCGATGCGAAAAGTGTGATGCCGCACTCGGCCAGCGCGATAAAGAAACCCTTGAATGTCCGCGCTGCAGCGAAGTTCGCCCAGTGATTTGTCAAATTTGCGGCTCTAGTAGCTGTGCCGTCTTGAAGCCTGGTGTTGCTCGATTACGTGAAGAGTTAGAGGCTGCAGCGAATCGAACCGTTTTTGAAGTTACTGCTTCAACCGAGAGTGTGAATGAACGCAGCAATGTTTTCGTCGGCACCGAGGCTGTGTTGCATCGCGTGCAGTCGGCTGACACGGTTGTGTTTTTAGATGTTGACTCAGAGTTGTTGGCCCCGAGGTATCGAGCAAATGAACTAGTAACTACGTTGATCGTGCACGCTGCACGCCTCGTCGGTCGTTCAGAGAGCGAGGGTCGAATCTATTTGCAGACACACACTCCAGATAATGCTCTGCTATTAGGTTTAAGCAAAAATGATTTGACTGATTATTTTGCGAGCGATTCACTGCGTCGTGAAATGTTGAAGTTTCCACCGTTTGGTTGTGTCGCCCAGGTTGCCGGACAGGGCACAAAGTCTTTTCTCGAGTCGTTGAGTGAGACGCTTGAATATTCGGCTGTCGTGCAGACCGTGATCAAAGACACAGAGTTGGGCCTCGTTCGTGCCGGAAGTTGGCAAGAGCTAACCGAAGTGCTGAGTAATGCAAAGCGCCCAGCAAAATCGCGACTCACAATTCATATTGATCCGCCGCGCATATAGATCTATGCCTACGCCGCTTTCGGTAGTCTTAAGAACATGAGTTACGACATTCGAACCTATGGTGACCCAGTTTTAAAGACTTGCGCCGCCGAGATTACGAATATTGACGCCAAACTTGTGAAACTTGCCGACGAGATGCTCGCCGTTATGTATGACGCACCGGGGCTCGGCCTGGCCGCACCTCAGATCGGTGTGCAAAAGCAATTATTCGTTTATGACGTAGACGACTCACCGCAAGTTTTGATCAATCCAAAAATTGTTGAGTCAAGCGGAGAGTGGGTATACGACGAAGGTTGTTTGTCGATACCTGGTCTCTACGTTGAAATGCTGCGTCCGAAGCTTGTGCTGGTTGAAGCAACAAATCTTGAAGGCAACACTATTCAAATTGAGGCTGACGAACTTTTGGCGCGACTGTTTCAGCACGAGATTGATCACCTGCAAGGTGTCTTGATGTTTGAACGAATGACGCCCGATCAGCGCAAGATGGCGATGGCAGAGTATCGACGACGAGAAGAACAACCTGGCGAAAGCGAAGCAACGCATTTAAAGTTGACGTGACGAAACTCGCACCACTGCCAGAGGCTGGGGCGACAAGCGTAATTTTCTTCGGTACTCCTGAAGTTGCTGTAAGGCACCTCGAATCACTGGTCTCGTTCGGTTGCAATGTAGTGCTGGTTGTTACGCGACCTGATGTTCGCCGTGGTCGTGGAAGCGAAGAGAGTCCGAGTCCAGTCAAGATCGCGGCTCAAAAATTAAATATTGAAGTCACTCATTCTCTAGATGATGTCTTGAGCGTGGCAAAACTAGACGTCAAAACAATTGGTGTCGTCGTTGCTTATGGCGAGGTGTTGCCAAGTGCAGTTCTTGAAAAAGTGCCAATGATCAACGTTCACTTTTCACTCTTGCCAAGGTGGCGCGGGGCTGCACCAGTTGAGCGGGCGATTCTGGCAGGCGATGCAAAGACCGGTGTGTGCATAATGCGTGTTGGCGAGAAACTAGACGAGGGCGAAGTTTATGCTCGACGCGAAATATTGATCGATGATCTCGACACGACTGATTCTCTCAGAGAGAAGCTAAATGATTTATCTGTTGATCTAGTGAGAGATGCGGTGCTCAATGGATGTGGCACAGGAGTTGCGCAGGCTGGCGAAGTTTTGTATGCAAAAAAAATCAGGTCAAGTGATTTGCAAATTGATTGGAATACTTCGGCGACACAAATTTTGCGTCAAGTTCGAGTCGGCGGAGCGTTTAGTTTCGTGTCTGGCAAACGACTTAAAATTTTGCAGGCCAAAATCGTTGGTCTTGATTCAACAGGCAAAAGACCTGGTCAAATTTGTGTGGTCACAAAAACTGAGTGCGTGATTGCAACAGCAGACTCGGGTCTTTCGTTGATTGAGTTACAACCTGAGGGCAAAGCCGTGATGCAAGTTGAGGGCTGGTTGAATGGTGCGCGGCTGAACGCCGACTCAGTCTTCGGAAGTTAGTTTTACGTAGACGAGCCGAATATTGGCCAATGCATCTTTGAAGGTCGAATAGTCGTCGCCCAAACGATCACCGAGTGAATCAACGATTGCGGCAAGCGCGTCGATTGCCAGACGGGCATCGTCAAACCGTGGGGGATTTGCCCCGAGGTGAATGGCGGCTAGTTCGTAAAGCCCAACAACGTGGTTGGCGACAACAACATTTGCTGGGGTCTCGGCAAGGCGCGCTCGAGCTTCGGCCAGCGCCTTGTCTTGTTCTGGGGTGGGGTTGTCACTCATTTGCGCTACCATTATGCCGTACGTAATTGAAGAGGTAGTCAATATCTTTTCAAATACAACAGCAAAAGTGGAAACTAGTTTCCCACCTTGCCACCAAGATTTACGAAGTTTGATAGTTAGAACTTTGTTGTTGAGTGCGTCTAGGTCGAGCTGAATGCAGCGGTTTTCCGCTGTTGGCCTCGACTCGCGTGCCACGACAAATCTGACTCTTGACTTCGGGTTTTATCAACTACGAAAGAGGAGGCACAGCCGCTTGTTAAGCAGTGAACAGTCATAGCACCGCCAAATAATGAGCCGCGCTACAACGAGAGAATTCGAGCCAAACAGGTTCGACTTGTTGACGCAGACGGATCACAAGTTGGAGTCGTCAGTATCGAAGATGCACTCGAGCGATCACGCAAGGCCGATTTAGACCTTGTTGAAGTTGCTCCGCTAGCCGAGCCACCCGTATGTCGAATTATGGACTACGGCAAGTTCCGCTACGAAGAGGCACAACGTCTGAAGGAGTCCCGCAAAAAGACGGTGCAGATCACAATGAAGGAAGTCAAGTTCAAGCCGAAGATTGCCAAAGGAGACTTTGACACCAAAGTGCGCCACATGCTCGAGTTTCTCGACGAAGGCCACAAGGTAAAAGTCACCCTGCAATTTCGCGGTCGCGAAATGGCTCACCCAGAGTTGGGGTCAAAGATTTTGGACGCCGTGATCGAGCAACTCGGTCCGATAGCCAAAGTCGACACATCGGCACGTCTTGAAGGTCGAAATATGACGATGGTTCTCTCGCCAGATAAAAAAGCAGCAAAACGTCCCGCGAATGCCAAGCCGGCAGTAGCAAGGCCCGAAGCCCCAAAACAAGAAATTTCTATAACGACAACCGAAACGGAGAAACAAAATGCCGAAGATGAAAACATCCAAGACAGCCAAGAAGCGCTTTAAGAAAACTGGTACTGGCAAGCTTCGCCGTCAGCAGTCGATGCGTCAGCACTTGTTTGAACACAAGTCGAGCGAGCGCACACGTCGTTTGGACGGCACAGTAGATGTGCATACAGGTGATGTGAAGAGAATCAAGCGATTGCTTGCCGAGCGGTAAAAAAAGAATTAACCAGTCAAAATCAAATTTTTAGTGAAAGGAAACGAAAATGGCCAGAGTTAAACGTGGTGTTCATGCTCGTAAGAAGCACAGAGCGATTCTTGAAAAGGCAAAAGGTTATTACGGCGACCGTAGTCGCACATTCCGCTCGGCAAACGAGCAGGTGTTGCACTCGGGTCAATATGCGTTCCGCGATCGTCGCGCAAAGAAGGGCGAGTTTCGCAGCTTGTGGATTCAACGAATCAACGCAGGCTGTCGATTGCACGACATGAGCTACAGCCGTTTCATTGCTGGCTTGTCTGCCGCCGGGATCACAGTAGATCGCAAGATCTTGGCTGACCTCGCAGTGCATGACGAAAAAGCATTTGCGAAATTAGTTGAAACTGCAAAGGGTGCACTCGTCTGAGTCTCTTGCCACTCGCGTTCACGAGCAATCGAGTTCAGCGACTACGCAGGCTTGTAAACGATAAATCTGAGCGAGCAAAAGAGAAAGCGTTCGCTGCAGAAGGTGCGACCCTGATTGACGAAGCAATTCGCGCAGGATGGAAAATCGAATCTCAGTTTGTTGCGCCGGGGGCAGTCGCATGTTCTGGCGCAGGTAGCGCCGTGAATGATCTCGCTGCAGGAGTAATGGAGCGAGTGGCGTCGACCACGTCACCACAGCCTGTGATCGCGATTGTTTTGAAGCGTGAGCACGATATTGATGAACTTAAATCTGGAGAAAAAGATTGGGTTGTTGTCGCCGACAAAATCTCTGACCCAGGAAACCTCGGAACCATTTTGCGTTCGGCTGAAGCCGCAGGGGCAAGGGCGGTTTTCTTGACAGGTGGCACGGTAGATGCGTTCAGTCCAAAAGTTGTTCGAGCATCAGCTGGTGCGATCTTCAATATTCCTGTATTTGAATCTGTGTCTTTAGAAGAAGTTGGTGAACTTGGATTTAAGTTGTGCGGTTCGTCAAGTCATCAACTTGAAAATTCTGTTGACTTCACGAACGCCGATCTTGCTGGGCGAGTCGCAATCGTGCTCGGTAACGAAGCACACGGATTGCCTATGAATACGAAGTTGGATTGCTGGTTGACGATTCCGCATGCTGGTCGTGGCGAAAGCCTGAATGTCGCAATGGCGGCAACTCTTTTGTGCTTTGAAGTGAAGCGCCAACACAGTAATTAACTCTTTTTAGAAGGCCTACACGACTAAAGTTAGATAACGATGTCTGAGCAAAACTCTGTTGGGTCAATGAGCCAGGCAATAAAGGTCGCTCAAGATGCTGCTTTGGCAGCGATCGCCAGTGCCTCTGATTTGGTGACGTTGCGGGCACTAAGTGCCGAGTTGAACAAAAAAGACAGCCCTTTAAATAGTTTCAAAAGCGACATGGGCAAATTGCCGTCTGTTGAAGACAAGCGAGCAATCGGGCAGTTGCTAAATGCGGCCGCTACACAAATCGCTGCTGCACTCGAAGCGCGAACCAGCGACTTTGCTGGCGCCGAGATTGCGGCGCGAATCGCACGCGAAGCATTGGATTTGACAGAACTGCTCGCACAGCGTCGACGTGGTCATAGCCATATTGTTACGCAGGCAACTCAACGACTCGAAGATGTCTTTATTGGATTAGGTTTTCAGATCGCCGAAGGCCCCGAAGTAGAAACTGACTTTCATAATTTCGAAGCATTGAACATGCCCAAGTCGCATCCGGCACGCTCAGAGTTCGACACGATGTTTCTTGAATACGGCGAGCCAGGTTCAGTTTTATTGCGCACGCACACTTCGCCAGTGCAGATTCGCGTGATGAAGTCTTGGAAGCCGCCGATCTATGCGATCATGCCGGGTCGCGTGTTTCGTCGCGACACGCCAGATGCAACGCACATGCCGGTGTTTCATCAAATCGAAGGGCTTGTGATTGATCGCGGAATAACTTTTGCTCATTTGGCCGGCACGATTGAGGCATTCACCAAGGCTTTTTTCGGCAATGAATTTACGAGTCGCCTTCGACCTTCGTTTTTTCCGTTCACTGAACCCAGTGCAGAATTTGATATTCGTCGGGCTGACGGCGAATGGATCGAATTGGGCGGTTGCGGAATGGTGCACCCAAATGTTTTGATCAGCGGTGGCATCGACCCAGAAGAATTCAGTGGCTTCGCCTTTGGGTTCGGCATCGACCGAATGGCCAAAGAGCGACACAAGGTAGAAGACATTCGTGAGATGTATACAAATGATCTGCGATTCTTGAGGCAGTTCTAGTGAAGATTCTTAATTCTTGGTTGAACGACTTCGGTGCATTCGGCAACGACTCTGAAAAGTTGGCGGCAGCGATGACCAGCCTAGGTTTGGCAGTCGAGTCGGTCTCGATCGTTGGCACACCTGTTAAGGGTGTTGTTGTCGCCAAAGTTTTGCGTACTGAGCGTCACCCAGATGCAGCAAAAGTGCACCGCGTCTACGTAGATGCAGGTGATGGCAAAGAGTTGCACGTGTGGTGTGGGGCGTTCAATATGAAACCCGGCGACCTGATACCGCTTGCAACTTTGGGTACGACAATGCCTGATGGTCGAGTAATTACACCTCGCGGAATTTTGGGTATTGACAGCCATGGCATGCTTTGCTCGGGCACCGAACTCGGCATTACCGCAGATGCAGACGGAATCTTAATTTTGCCCAAAGACTTAAAACTCGGCTCTGAAGTTTTCGCCGCACTCGGCATTGAGAGTGACTGTGTTTTTGATTTAGACGTGACACGCAATCGACCAGACTGCAATGGCTACCTTGGTGTCGCACGAGATTTGGGTGCGCACTTGGGGGTAAAAGTAGTAGCACCGACCGGAGATAAATCTAAGAAGGGTTCATCCAAGTCGATCAAAGTTTCGATTGCCGATAAGCAGCGTTGCGCAAGATACAACTTGACGGTGATGTCGGGTGTTGTGGTGGGCGACTCACCTGATTGGATCGCAAGACGGTTGGCTAATTGCGGTATGCGTCCGATAAATAATGTTGTCGATGCATCGAACCTGGTGATGCTTGAATTAAATCAACCGACTCATGCCTTTGACGCTGAGAAAGTTAACAACGGTTTCAAAATTCGTTGTGCGCGCCAAGGCGAAACATTGGTGACACTTGACGGGCAAACTCGTGAACTTGAATCAACAGATTTGTTGATCTGCGACGGCAAAGATACGGCGATCGGCTTGGCCGGTGTAATGGGTGGTGCGAGCACTGAAATTAGTAGTAACACAACGACAGTTGCACTTGAGACTGCATGGTTTGAAGCATCGGGTGTTGCCAAGACTGCGGGACGACTTAATTTGAGGTCTGAAGCATCGATGCGTTTTGAACGCGGAGTTGACCCGCACGGAATTGACCACGCAGTGAGTAGGTTCGCGAGTTTGTTGCGCGAGTCGTGCCCGAATTTGGTTGTTCATGCTGGTGCGGCTGACTCTAAAGAAAAGACTTTGCCCGCCAAGCAAAAGATTGTGGCGTTGCGCCTGGCTCAAGTGAATCGAATTCTCGGCACCAAACTTTCAACTAAAGCTGTGAGCGCAATGTTGGCAAAAATTGGCTTCGCGACGAAGTCGGTTGCTAATCCGAAATCTCCGACTATCAAGATTGCCGTACCCTCATGGCGACCTGATTGCACTTCAGAAATAGATCTTGTCGAAGAAGTGGCTCGTCATTTCGGATACGAGCAACTCGGCAAAATTGTGCCGCAGTCAACGATGCATGGCCGACTTTCGCCAGTGCAACAACGGCGTCGAGATATGCGCGAAGTAGTTCTCAGTTTGGGTCTCAGCGAGGCGATGCCGAATCCGTTTTTGGCTCCGGGTGACCTTGAAAAAGCTGGTTTGGGTGAAGAACTCGCAATTCGCCTGGCGAACCCGCTCGTCTTTGAAGAGAGCGTGTTGCGCACATCGTTGCGACCTGGTTTGTTGAAAGCGATCAGTTACAACATGTCGCATCGTGCGACAAACATTTTGTTGTTCGAATTGGGTCATGTGTACCCAATTGGCTCGCCGACATCGGCCGACGGGCTACCAGACGAATATGAGTCAATTTGTTTGGTCGCTGCTGGTGCGACAAGCGAATTAGCAATTGATTGGTGGAGTCAGTTGTCGGCAGTCATGAATTTTGGCGCACAGCTAGATCAAGGCAGTGTTCAGCCGGGCTATCACCCAACTAGAAGCGCAACTTTGCGTCGGGGTAAACAAGTTTTAGGTTGCGTCGGCGAAATCGACCCAGGAGTATTGGCAAAAAATGGCATAACTACTTCAGTTGCATGTCTAGAGCTAAATCTTTCGGTTTTGTTATCTGAGTCTTCTCGTGTGCCAACTGCGAAGGCTGTGAGCCGATTTCCACGAAGTGATTTTGACTTGGCATTTTCGGTGCCTAACAGTCAGTCGGCCGCGACGTTACACAAGGCGTTGCGCCAAGCAGGCGGGTTAGAACTGGTTGATCTCGAACTCTTCGATGTGTATCGCGGTGCAGGTCTTGCTGATAACACCCGCGGTCTTACTTTTAGGTTGTGCTTGCAGGCTGTTGACAGAACTTTGACTGACTCAGAAGTAACAACAATTCGTCAGCGTTGTCTTGATGCGGCGGCAAAACTCGGTGCACATCTCCGCAACTGAGTTGACAAAATCTTGGTAGTGCAATTAAAACTTTAAGTTTTAAGCAATGAATCGCGCATCGAGTCTTATTACGGGTGATGACCGAAAGCAACGTTGCCGATGGTGTGTCGGTGATGTCGAATACATGCGCTATCACGATCAAGAGTGGGGTAGGCCTGTGACGAGCGAAGACAGAATCTTCGAAAAGATCTGCCTTGAGGGTTTTCAATCTGGTTTGAGTTGGCTGACTATTTTGCGCAAGCGACCGGCATTCAGGTTGGCCTTTGCAAATTTTGAACCGAAGCGAGTTGCGAAATATTCTGCGCGTGACGTGAATCGGCTGTTAAGTAATGAGGGGATTGTGCGCCATCGAGGAAAAATCGAAGCGACTATCAACAATGCCCGCGCGACTTTAAAGCTGCAACAAGAACTTGGTTCGTTGGCAAAATTCGTTTGGTCGTTTTGCCCTGAGAATTCGACGAACACGAAGCGCAGAACCCCCAAGAAGAACACAGATATCGCCGTGAGTACCCCAGAGTCTGAAGCACTGTCAAAGGCTCTTCGCGGCAGGGGATTCGCCTTTGTTGGCCCGACCACGATGCATGCCTTGATGCAGTCGGTTGGGCTCGTAAACGATCACTTTGAAGGATGTTGGGTGCGAGCCGAGTGCGAGAAAAAGCGAGTTATCGCCCTGAAAAAGATGCTTGCATAGTTATGCACTACGCCGTATAATCATACATCTATGATTTCAGTCGGTATTTTGGGGGCTTCGGGCTTTGTTGGGGCCGAACTGCTGCGTATCTGCGCCGCCCACTCAGAGTTCGAAGTTGTCTATGCCACAGGTGATACGCAGGCCGGCAGTTTGGCATCTTCGCTTTACCCGAGTTTGACGACGGCTTATCCGAATCTAATTTTTGACGAATACTCGCTCGAGAAAACACTTAAATGTGATGTGGTTTTTTTGGCTTTGCCCCATGAGGCAAGTTTGCAAATTGTGCCTGAGATAATCAACAAAGTTCGACTTGTTGTTGATTGCAGTGCAGCTTTTCGTTTGAAAGATTCAGCACTTTACCCAAGTTGGTATGGCTTCGAGCACAACGCAGAGGCTGAGTTGGCAGCTGCGGTTTACGGTTTGCCAGAGTTGTATCGCCAAGAATTGAAAAGTGCCAAGTTGATTGCAACACCGGGCTGCTACGTGACTGCGGCAAGTTTGGCTCTCGCGCCACTTGTAAAAGCAAACGTGATCTCAACCACTGGCGTAATAGTTGATGCGGCCTCCGGAGTCTCAGGAGCTGGAAGAGCATTGAAGAGCACTAATTCGTTCTGCACTGTTGACGAAGATTTCACCGCATACGGGTTGCTTGATCATCGTCACACACCTGAGATCGAACAAGTTACCGGTGCACAGATTTTATTTACACCACATTTGGCGCCGATGAACCGTGGCATTCTTGCAACTTGTTATGCGCGACCAATTGATGCGGCTAACACAAGTACTGCATCGTTGCTCGCAGTGCTGAGTCGTGCATATGCGCGTGAGCCATTCGTGGCAGTGCGACCTGCATCACCATCGACTAAAGCGACGCTTGGTTCTAACTCGGTTCATCTTTCAGCGAGATTTGATCAACGAACCGGCTATGTAGTCGTATTGTCGGCAATCGACAACTTAACGAAGGGTGCAGCTGGCGGTGCTGTGCAAGCAGCAAATGTCGCACTTGGACTTGATGAGACAACCGGACTCAGCAAAGTCGGAATGTATCCATGAGCAAAGACACTCGTTCGGCGATTGACCCTCAAGTAGCCGATTCGGCCAAGGTCGCAAATTTGTTGATTGAAGCTTTGCCGTATATTCAAAAGTTTGCGGGCAAAGTCGTGGTCATTAAATACGGTGGCAATGCACTCGCAGGGGCGAGCGAGAGTGACGCTTTAGGTTCTTTTGCGAAAGATGTTGCGCTGCTTCATGCCGTGGGTATCAAGCCAGTTGTTGTGCACGGTGGTGGGCCGCAGATTTCAGCATTGATGGAAAGACTCGGTAAAACACCAAGTTTTCATAATGGACTTCGCGTAACCGATGCCGAGACGATGGAGATCGTGAGCATGGTGCTTCTCGGAACAGTGAACCCGCAGTTGGTATCGGCGATAAATCAGCACGGTGCGCCAGCCGTCGGAGTGTCTGGACAAGACGCGAATATGTTCATGGTGACATCTCGAGACTCGGCACTTGGTTTTGTCGGCGACATCACAAAAGTTGATGCGACGATCGTCAAGCAGATGTTGGATGATTCGCAGATTCCGGTTGTGGCAACTTTGGGTACAGACAACACTGGTCAGGCGTACAACATAAATGCCGATACGGCAGCAGGTGCGTTGGCCGAAGCGCTTGGCGCACAGAAATTGGTTTACCTCACCGACATCGCCGGCGTGCGAGCCGACAAAGACGACCAGGGTTCGCTGTTACGTCAGGCCACTACATCGCAATTGCGAAGTTTGCTCGGGTCAGGTGCGATTGACGGAGGGATGATCCCAAAAATTGAAAGTTGTGTTGCTGCAATTGAACGAGGTGTATTTCAAGCCCACATCTTGGATGGTCGAATTGCCCACGTGTTGCTTCTCGAATTGTTTACAGATGCCGGCGTCGGCACGATGGTTTCGAAAGGGTAGTGGTCGAGATGTCGACAAGTCAGAGCCACGCATTTAGCGAGAGCAAAACTGCCAACGCACTTTTGCAAGGTCGCCCAGAGTGCCCGTTCATGCCCGTATTCGGCCCGCCTCAAGTGATGTTTGAACGTGGTCAAGGAACACAATTGTGGGATGTGAACGGCAAGCGTTATTTAGATTTTCTGTGTGGCATTGCTGTAACTTCACTCGGACACAGCCATCCGGTAGTAGCTGCGGCGATTGCGCATCAAGCCAACACGCTGTTGCATGTCAGCAATTTTTTTGCGAACCCTGTTGCGACCCAGACGGCGATGATGGTCGACAAACTTGTGAGTTCAGCTTTGGGCGGTCAAAGTTTGGGTCAAGTTTTCTTTTGCAACTCTGGGGCCGAGGCAAACGAGGCGGGCATCAAACTTGCGCGAAAATTCGGTGGTCGCGGCAAGCACGTAGTTGTCAGCGCACTAGGTAGTTTTCACGGGCGAACTCTTGCTGCGCTCGCGGCCACGGGTCAGCCCGAAAAGCACGAGCCTTTCGCGCCGATGCCAGAAGGTTTTCGTCATGTGGTGTTTAACGACATCAAAGCTCTCGAGTCGTCGTTAGATGATTCAGTGGCGGCAGTTTTGCTTGAGCCTGTTCAAGGCGAAGGTGGTGTGATCCCGGCGTCGGTCGAATATCTGCAGGCAGCCAGAAAACTTTGCACCGAACGAGGCATCTTGTTGATGATCGATGAAGTGCAGACAGGTTTTGCGCGAACTGGAAAGTGGTTTGGTTTTGAGCATGCACAGATAAAGCCAGATGTTGTGATGTTGGCAAAAGCCATGGGCAATGGAATGCCAATTGGTGCGCTGTGGGCAACCAAAGAAGTTGCTGGTGTGTTTAAACCTGGCGATCATGGCAGCACATATAGCGGCACTGCTCTGGCAACTGCTGCTGCTCGTGCAACTATGCAATTGATGATCGATATGGATGCACCTGCCGTGGTGCAACAAAAAGGTCAAGAGTTGTCGGCGAAACTTCGCACGATAAAAGGCGTCGTGGATGTTCGCGGGCGAGGCCTGTTGCTCGCTGCCGAACTGAGCAGCGAGTTTGATGCAAAAAAAGTTGCCAGTGAGTTATTGGCAAAGGGCTTAGTGGTGAACGGTGTGACGAGTCATGCTTTGCGTTTGGCACCACCATTCACAGTTAGTTCGGCCGAGATTGACGAAGCAATTGAGATTATGAAAGCGGTGTTATGACGGTTCGTCACTTTTTAGATATCACTGATTTGTCAGCGAGAGACTTGAACAGCGTTTTGAATCTGGCACAAGCAGATGTTGCAAAGCTGGGTCGCCCTTTGGGTGACAAGGGTGTTGCATTGATTTTTGAAAAGCCTTCAAACCGAACTCGACACAGCATGGAGATGGCAGTCGTGCAACTTGGAGGACACCCGATCTTTACTCGTGGTGAAGAAGTCGGCTTCGACGAACGTGAAACAGTTGAAGACGTAACGCGAATTATGGCTGGTTATCACCATGTGATCGCAGCGCGTGTTTTTGCACATTCTGTTTTGCAGCGAATGGCGAAAGTTTCAAGTGTGCCGATTATTAATATGTTGAGCGAGCAGTCGCATCCGTTGCAGGCGCTTGCAGATGTCTTGACGATGCGTCAAGAACTCGGTGCACTTGCCCAAAAAACTGTGGCTTGGGTGGGCGACTACAACAATGTGGCGCGATCTTTGGTCGAAGCATGCGCACTCGAGGGCATGCACATTCGACTTGGTTGCCCAAAGGGTTATGGCGCCAACGAAAGTGAACTGAATCGAATTGCGAGTCTTGGTGCGGCGTCAGTCGAGCAACATTCTTCGGCCCAAATTGCCGCTATTGGCGCGCATGCAGTGCACACAGATGTCTTCGTGTCGATGGGTCAAGAAGCCGAAACCGCCAAACGGATGATCGACTTTGCAAATTTCAGAGTCGACGCCAGTGTCATGGCGGTTGCCGACAAGAGTGCAATTTTTATGCACTGTCTGCCCGCGCACAGAGAAGTTGAAGTGACTGCCGAAGTTATCGACGGCGCACAAAGTCGTGTTGTGTCGCAAGCACATAACAGGATGCACGCCGCTCGAGGATTGCTTGCACATCTAATGGGGGTATCAATATGAGTTCAAAGGTGCAACGTCAACAATTGATTGCCAAAATTGTGAGTTCTCAGACCGTGACGAGTCAGCCACAGTTGCGAGAGTTGTTGAAAAAGAAAGGCATCAAGGCGACGCAAGCCACGGTGTCGCGTGATCTCGAAGATCTAGGTGCGGTGAAAGTTCGCACAACCGCAGGTGAAACGACCTATGCGATCCCAGAATTCGAACCAGACCGTTTGTCGCCGCCAGATCAACTGAAGCGAGTTTTGGCCGAATGGGTGGCTGACGTTCAATTCAACGAGCCGATTGTTGTCGTGCGTACGCCGCCAGGTTGTGCTCACGTGGTTGCTTCGGCACTTGATCGATCTCGCTTGCAGGGATTGCTCGGCACAGTCGCTGGTGATGACACAATGATGTGCGTGGCAAGCGCAAAGCACACAGCGAAGCAACTCGCCAAAGACATTCGAGAACTCGCAGGTCTGAACAATGGCTGATCAACCACTTTGGCACGGCAGGTTTGAGGTCAGCCCGGCTGAAACTTTGATGAAGTTCACCGAGAGTTTGTCGTTCGACCAAAAACTTTGGCGTGACGACATCGCGGGATCAAAAGCCCATGTAAAGGGTCTTGTACACGCGCAGATCATTTCTAAAAGCGAAGGCGAGAGTATTCTCTCGGCGCTAGAAACGGTGTACCAAGAGTTCGCGAGCAACAAATTTGAGTTCGTTCAAAGTGACGAAGATATTCACACTGCAATTGAGAGGCGAGTAACTCAAATCGCGGGCGATACCGGAGCAAAGTTGCACACGGGTCGCAGTCGAAATGATCAGGTGGCGACTGCACTTCGACTTTGGTGTAAGCGTGAACTCGCAAATATTGCCAAGTTGACTCTTGAACTGTGCGATGTGTTCAACAAGCGCGCCAATGAGTTCGGCTGGGGTAGCGACGGCGTATATTTGCCCGGCTATACCCACATGCAACACGCGCAACCAGTTTTGCTCGCACATCATTTTGCTGCCCATGCATGGTCGATGTTGCGCGATGTAGATCGCTTGACGCAAACAATCGAAAGACTCGATGTGTCGCCGCTGGGTGCGGGTGCGCTGGCAGGTTCATCCTTGCCGCTTGATGCAGATTTTGTCGCCAACGAACTTGGCTTTGCGCGCAGGTTTAACAATTCACTTGATGCGGTGTCTGATCGCGACTTTGTTGCCGAGGCACTCTTTGATTTGGCGATGATCGGCATACATTTGTCGCGTATCGGTGAAGAGTGGGTGATGTGGACAACCCAAGAGTTTGGTTTTGCTGTTCTTGATGATGCCTATGCAACAGGTTCGTCGATGTTGCCGCAAAAAAAGAATGCAGACATCGCCGAATTAGCGCGTGGTAAGTCGGGTCGCTTGATTGGCAACCTGACGGGTTTGCTGGCGACGTTGAAGGCGATGCCGCTGGCCTATAACCGTGACTTGCAAGAAGACAAAGAGCCGCTGTTTGATTCGGTTAATCAGGTGGGGCTCGCATTGCAAGCTCTGGCCGGCATGATTGCGACAGCAAAGATCAATGCACCAGCGATGAAAAGCGCTGCCGATTCTGAGTTGTTGGGTGCAACAGATTTGGCCGAGTGGCTCGTGGCGCGCGGTATGCCGTTTCGTGAAGCGCACGCCCATGTCGGTGCGCTCGTGAGCAAATCAATTCGTGATTCGGTAAAACTTTCGCAGTTGGTTGCTGCCGACAAGAAACTTGGACAAGATGCGGTCAGTTTGCTCAACCCAGGTGTGGGTGTTGCGCGTCGAACCACCAAGGGTGGCAGTGGCCCTGTGCCTGGCGTTGCTCAAGCAAGCGAGTTGAATGCGGCGTTGACAGTGATGAACGCTCGAGTCGCTTCGTTAAACAACGCGCGACCCAACTAGTTCTAACGCCTAATATTGCGTCATGGCATCGACGCAAGATTTCATCAAAGAGTTCGGTGCGCGTGGCCTGATTCACGACAGCACAGACCGTGCAGCGATCACCGCACGAGCGACTCAGTCGTCACTTGGTGTTTATGTCGGGTTTGACCCGACAGCCGACTCGCTACATATCGGTCACTTGTTGGGACAGATAACCCTTCGGCGGTTACAGCTACTGGGTCATCGACCTTTTACTTTGGCTGGCGGTGCAACCGGAATGGTTGGTGATCCGTCGGGACGCAGCGAAGAACGAAATCTTTTAGACCCTGAGACGTTGCACCACAACGTGCAGTGCATTAAACGACAGCTCGAGCGAATCTTAGATTTTGAAAAGGGCCCGACCCAAGCGACTTTGGTAGACAACGCCGACTGGACTCGCAAGATCTCGATGCTCGACTTCTTGCGTGAAGTCGGTAAGCACATAACTGTGAATCAAATGTTGGCCAAAGATTCGGTGAAGAGTCGAATTGCTGAAGCAAATGGTTTGTCGTATACAGAGTTCAGTTACATGTTGTTGCAAGCCAACGACTTTCGCCATTTGGCAGAACATCATGATTGCGAAATGCAAATGGGTGGCTCAGATCAGTGGGGAAACATCACTGCCGGCATCGACCTGATTCGCAAGCGACTTGGACGTTCGGCTTATGGTTTGACTTGGCCGTTAGTTACACGTGCCGACGGCACGAAATTCGGCAAGACCGCAGACGGTGCAGTTTGGCTTGACGCAAGACGCACTTCGCCATATCAATTCAGACAATATTTCGTGCAAATTGCTGACGCAGATATTGAAAAAATGCTGATGCAGTTTTCGTTGCACCCAATCGAAGTAATTAAAGAGATTATTGACGAGCAAAAGCGCAGCCCCGAGTCACGAATTGGGCAACGATCGTTGGCGCGCGAATTGACTGCTCTGGTGCACGGCGAAGAAGCCGCCGAGGCAGCAGAAGAAGCCGCCGCAGTGTTGTTTGGCGCAAATCCGATGTCGGCTACACCGGCAACTTTGCACCTGATTGCTAGCGAAGTTGCCGTAACTCAAATGGGTGTGGCGGCGTTAGGCGATGCGGTGGCTGTATTAGTCGAAACAAAGTTGGCAAGTTCAAACAGTGAAGCTCGTCGACTATTGACCCAGCGCAGTGTGCGGGCAAACGGCGAACAAATAGATGATCAAACGAACCTTTCGAAGATTGCGTTGTTGCACAATCGCTGGCTATTGCTGCGCAAAGGTAAAACTAGTTATCACTTGGTTGATATCGCCGGCTGAGATTAGTTTCGCGTTAACTATTTGACGTTTAATTCAAATTTGCTGACACCACGAATTGTCAAGCGATCACGC
>JAEMTQ010000001.1:0-1488 GCA_016462185.1 Ilumatobacteraceae bacterium | reverse complement strand
CTATTTGACGTTTAATTCAAATTTGCTGACACCACGAATTGTCAAGCGATCACGCCATTCAGGTTGAGAATCAAACTCAATTGATTTAAAAGTTTTGACCAGTGTGCCGACTGCGACTTCTGTTTCTAGTTTGGCTAGCGAAGCGCCAAGGCAGTAGTGAACACCAGCAGCAAATGCGAGATGCCGGTTTGAGTTGCTACGAGAAAAATCAAGTTGATGAGGATTATCAAAGACGCTTGGGTCGTGATTTCCTGCTCCCAAACTGGCCAAGACTAGTGAGCCCTTTTTGATCAACATCTCTTGACCATTTACGGGAATCGAAATATCTACGAGGGGAGTGCGAATCGTGTGTTGCACGGGGCCGTTGAACCGTAAAAGTTCGTCGACCATATTCGGTGTGCACGATTCACGTCGCATCACATCTAATTGTTCAGGGTGTGTCAATAGTGCATGAACCGAGTTGCCAATCAGATTGACCGTTGTTTCGTGGCCGGCAATATAAAGCAAAATCACAAACGACATCAGTTCGTCGTTGTTAAGTTTTTCGCCTTGTTCCTCGACAGCAATTAACGACGAGAGCATGTCGTCGCCCATGTTGCGCCGACGATGCTGAATAATCTCTTCAAGGTATGGTCGCATTTTGGCGATTGCTTCTTGACCTTTTTCGAGTTCTTCAACACCGGTTGTTGGTTCAAGTGTTGCTGTGATTATCTGTGACCATTCACGTAGTTCTTCGCCGCGCTCGGTAGGCATCGCCAATAAATCTGAGATCACCTGAAACGGCACCGGAAAAGCAAGTTCTTCGACCAGTTCAAGGTGGCCAGTTCTCTTGGCGTTGGCCAGAGCATCGTCGACGAGTTGCTGAATTCTTGGTCGCAATTTTTCGATCGCACTCGGCGTAAAAGATTTTGAAACTAATCGTCGTAGGCGAGTGTGATCTGGCGGGTCAAGATTGAGCATCGATTTACTTCGTTCGTTTTCGCGACGAAATTTTCGCGTCGGCGACTCGGGCAAATTCGCATTCACTTCGATATCTCGACTGAAATCGTTGTTACGCAGTGTGTTTACAACATCTTCGTAACGCGTTAGAACAACGAATCCGAGCGGTGTGCGATGCACTGGCTCTTCAGTGCGCAAACGGTCATAAAACGGGTGAGGATTTTTGCGAAATTCAGGGTCGAACGGATTGAACGAAACATCACTCACGTTCAAACCTTAGTAAGTCGGGAAACCCAAGCCAGTATTGGGAAATACGCGAATCAAGCCTTGGTGACCCAAGGCATCTTGTAAAAACCCATTATTTATTGGATTATCTGAGGTTTATTGCATTGGCAGGTTGATGAAGCCGTATATCCACCATTAGTATTGCCACCCGCACTCTGAACAGGGTGCGCCACCAATTCGCGGTGGGGCATCATCGCCGAGCTTGTCTCGTTGAGTGCCCAAAGTGAATGCTCCTTGAAAACGGAAGAGAAGATTGAACGCCAG
>JAEMTQ010000023.1 GCA_016462185.1 Ilumatobacteraceae bacterium | reverse complement strand
GTTTCAACTTTGTCTTCCCATGGCGTGAAGGCATCTTCTTCGAATTGTGATCGGATAAAACGTTTATGAACTCAACCACAATCATCACGATCGCAATCGCAGTCATTGCTGTTCTTGGTTTAGGCGTCGTACTTACTGCGACTCGCCGCTCAGATATGAGTGGTGTCGGAGTTCTCTCACGCGAGACTCGCAAACGCGATCGCAATGCAGCCAAGACGGCTCGCAAAGCAAGACACGATGTTGAAGCATCCGCAGTTGCAGTTCGAAGCAGTGCTGTTGCCACGATGCCTGTCGCTGAAGTTGAGCCGTGGGTTGCGCCCGATCCAGAAATTATTGGCGAATCACGACGCGCATTTTTGAATCGCGCGACTTTCACGTTGATGAGCGCGAGCCTCGGTGGATTCGCAGCAGCTTTGATCGCGTTTTTGTGGAAAGGCGCTGAAGGCGGATTCGGTTCGAAGATCAATGCTGGAAAAGTTGAAGATGTGATCGGTCAGATTCGCTCAGGTGGCGGATTCTTTTACCTTCCTGAGGCGCGTTCGTGGATCACCGAATATCCAAAAGAGTCTCTCGCAAAAGCAGAACTTGTTTACGGCGGGCAAGCACCAGTTCTTGCAGGTATGAGTGCCGGTGTAATCGCGCTCTACCAAAAGTGCCCTCACCTCGGATGTCGAGTGCCTGAGTGCAAAACATCGCAATGGTTCGAGTGCCCATGTCACGGCTCGCAATACAACCGTGTTGGCGAGAAAAAAGGTGGACCAGCGCCACGCGGCATGGATCGCTTCGGTATTTCAGTTTCAAGTGGTTTTGTTGTGATTGATACGGGAACTGTTTTTGGTGGACCGCCGATTGGAACTAACACAACGGGCCAAGAGGCTGAGGGTCCGAACTGCGTTGGCGCATCGGGTGATCACTAAATGAGTTCTACAGTGATATTTGCTGACACAACGACGACTGTCGCTTGGGTAATTCTTCTTGCTTCAGTTTTGGGTTGGGTTATCTACGGCCTTGGAAACTTGCGGTCTTCAAAGCGTGAGATCGGCGCCGAAATCAAGTTGGCTGCAAACCGCAAACCGTATTACGACGATGAGCGTCTTGAAGGCGAAAAAATTGAGCGCACTCAACTAATCGGTCTTGCGTTTCTTGCAGTCACGACGATTGCGCTTCCGCTTTATTGGATTCTTGAGCCCGGTCGCATGGTTGGCGCCGAAAAAGAATTTGAACATATTTTTGAAGAATGGGGAAGTGGACTTTTCGCTACGACTGCAGACGGTGGCTTTAACTGCGCAGGTTGCCACGGTGGCATGAATGGCGGCGGTGGCGTTGCTTCGTATTCGATAACCGACCCGAACACATCTGAAGTTAAGCAAGTCAATTGGAAAGCGCCGGCCATCAACACCGTTTTCTATCGATACAGCGAAGAAGAAGTTCGATTCATTCTTGAATATGGTCGTCCGTTCTCTCCAATGTCAGCATGGGGTTTGGTCGGAGGCGGTCCGATGAACGATCAGCAGATTCAAACTGTTATCGACTACGTAAAGAGCATTGAAACTCCACGTGATGCCAATGGCAAGTTGCCCGACGAAAAGCAAAAAGAGATTCAAGATGAAGCAGAGCGTCTGGTCAAGGCGGGCACATACTCAACAATTGGTGAAGCACTATTCAACTTGGATTTAGGTGGCGGTAACTTCTCTTGTGCGCGGTGCCATACCAAAGGTTGGTCATATGGTGATCCGCAAATTACTGGTGGTGGCGCGTTTGGCCCGAACCTCACAGGTGGTTCGGTAGTTCGACAGTTTCCACAACGTGATGAAATGATTGCGTTTATTAAAGGCGGCAGCGAGTTCGGCAAGAAATATGGACAACAAGGTCAAGGCTCAGGTCGAATGCCCGCGTTTGGATTGATGCTTACTGATGATCAAATTGCTGCGGTAATTGACTATGTGAGAGGTTTGTAGGAATGTTTTCGTTACTCGCCGTCAGCTGGGAGCCACAACTTCGAGGTTATGTAATTGTTGCGATTGCAGTCGGAGTATTAATCGGCGGCACCTATTTGGTGGTAGGCACGAATCTTGGTGCGCGACTTGGTTTCTTGGTGGTTCTGGCTGGTCTGTTTGGCTGGATGGCGACGATGGGTGCAATTTGGTGGACATACGGCATTGGTCTAAAAGGTCGCGAACCAACTTGGGAACCTGCTGACCCAACAACAATTGTGCGCAGTTCTGATTTGTTGGACGACGCCGAAATTTTGATCATGCCGATGCAACCATCTGGTGATTTCGTCGGAGATGCTGCTGCTGCATCTGCAGCATTGCAGAGCGAGGGATGGTTGTTGCTTGAAGACTCTGATCCTCGTCGCGGTCAAGCGGCGGCGTCTGCTGACGAAATACTTCAGAATCAGGCCGAGGAACTTGCCTCTGGAGAATACATTTCGGTTGCCGTTTACGACAAGGGTGGGGATCGCTGGCCAAAGATTAGTGAATCACTTGACTTTCTCGCATTCTTCCATGAGCCTCATTATTCGTTAGTTCAGATCTCCTCAGTGGTTCCGCAACGAACAGAGCCAGGCCGAGCACCAGCGCGCCCGGTCATCGATGAGACTGCGCCTCAGCGATACGTATATATGTTGCGAGATCTCGGCACTAAACGTCAGCCGGCAATTTTCATAACGATTGGCTCGACGATCATCTTTTTGCTGCTTTGTCGACTTTTGCATGTGCGCGACCTACGTTTGCGCGAGAACCTCAGCGTTGATGCAGGTTCAAGTTCTTCAGCGAAGAGCTAACCCGTGGGCCAATATCTACCGATAGTTGTTTTAGCAATGTTGGCGATTCTGTTCGGCGTCGGCTCGCTTGTTGCATCAAAACTTTTAGCACCGCGACGTCCGAATTCGGCAAAAGAAGCACCCTACGAGTGTGGAATTGTCCCCAGTCTTGAAGCTCCAGAAAGATTTCCCGTCAGCTTTTATGTTGTGGCGATGCTGTTCATCATGTTTGACATCGAAATTATTTTTGTCTATCCATATGCTGTGGCGAGCCAATCGCTTGGGGTTTATGGTTTCGCCGAGTTAATTGCTTTCAGTGCAGTCTTTTTCGTAGCGTTTGTTTACGTTGTAGCTCGTGGCGCATTGGATTGGGGTCCGCTTAAGAAGTCGCGCCAGTTGGTAGAAGTTGACGGCGATATTCTGTCGGCATCGCGCTCAACATCAACAACAATTCGCCGTGTTGGTCTTGAAGGTCGCGAGAAAGAAAAAGTTTCAGTCTGATGGGAATCATTCAAAATGTTGCCGACGATGGCTTGGGTGGGCTTGAGCACAACTTCTTGACGGGCCGCGTAGAAGAACTAGTCAAATGGTCTCGCTCAAGGTCGAGTTGGGGTGCAACATTTGGTTTGGCCTGTTGCGCGATCGAAATGATGACCGCAGGAACTGCGCACTATGACTTAGCTCGTTTCGGAATGGAAGTTTTTCGTGCGTCACCGCGTCAAGCCGACATCATGATTGTTGCGGGGCGAGTCAGCCAAAAGATGGCGCCGGTCTTGCGCCAGGTTTACGACCAAATGATGGAACCAAAATGGGTTATCTCAATGGGAGTCTGTGCGAGCAGTGGCGGAATGTTCAACAATTACGCGATCGTGCAAGGCGTAGACCAAATCGTTCCGGTAGATGTTTACGCGCCGGGTTGCCCGCCAACACCTGAGACTTTGATTCATGCAATTGAAACCCTGCATCAACTAATTGAAGATGGTGAGATTATGCGCCGCCGTCAGTCGACTGGGGCGGGAGCGCAAGTACATATTCAAGAAATTCCTGCAGGCACTACGACTCCGGTTGTACTTGGATCGCGTTGAGCCATGTCACAAGTTTCTGGTCGTGTCGCCGATGATGTTCGTTTCGTTTTAAAAGCCGATTATTTAAAGACGATCACCGCATTGCGCGGTGAAGGCTTTGAAATGTGTGTTGATCTAACGGCCGTTGACTACCTAACTCATCCTGGTCGCAATATTTCGCCAGAAGTAGCAAGCCAGATCACACTTGAGCGGTTTGAACTCGTGGTCAATCTTTTATCTCTGTCGCAACGCCGTCGCGTGCGTCTGCGAGTTCAAGTTTCTGAATCTGACCCAGTTATTGACTCGGCATTCGATGTTTATCCGGGCACAGAAGCCATGGAGCGAGAAGTGTTTGACATGTTCGGAATCAAATTCAACGGTCACCCAGACTTGACACGAATTTTGATGCCAGAAGACTGGCAAGGTCACCCGCTGCGAAAAGATTACGCCCAAGGCAACATTCCAGTTCAGTTCAAAGGTGCTGCGTCATGACCGCGACTGAAGATTTGACCAGCACGAATCAAGTTACTTCTGCTGGCACGAGCGAAGGTCGACAAGAACTTCAACTCAGAAAAGATGTTTCAGAAAAAGAAGTGCTTCGTGGGTCCGGTGCAGTACTGCGAATGAGCGAATCGGAAGTAGCGGCGCTTGCGGGTACGCAAAGCGAAGATCAAACAATGATCATCAACATGGGCCCTCAGCACCCAAGTACGCACGGCGTGCTTCGACTGATGCTCGAACTCAAAGGCGAAACCGTTCTGCGTTGCAAGCCAGTAATCGGATACCTGCATACGGGCATGGAGAAAACCGGCGAGTCACTGACTTTCATGCAAGGTGGCACGAATGTGACCCGCATGGATTATGCGTCGCCACTGAATAATGAACTTGTCTTTGCGATGACAACCGAGAAACTTCTGGGTATTGATCAAGACATTCCGGAGCGTGCGGTGTGGATTCGAATGTTGCTCTCAGAGTTGAATCGAATCAGCAGTCATCTTTTGTTCATGGCGACAAACGGCATGGACTTGGGCGCAGTTTCAATGATGCTTTACGGCTTCCGCGAGCGTGAAGAAGTCTTGCGGTTCTTCCAAAAAGTCACTGGACTGCGAATGAACCACAACTTCATTCGTCCCGGCGGTGTCGCCGCTGATTTGCCTGCAGGGTGGCGTGATGAAGTTTTAGGTTTGCTTGATACTTTGCCCGCACGACTTGCAGAGTACGAAATATTGATGACGGGACAACCAATTTGGCGCGAACGACTTCAAGGTGTTGGTGTGATCACCCGCGATGAGGCAATCGCTCTCTCAGCAACTGGTCCGATTTTGCGAAGCACTGGCTTGTCGTGGGACTTGCGACGGGATATGCCGTATTTGCGCTACGACAAAGTTGAGTTTGATGTGATTGTAGGAAGCTACGGCGATGCTTTTGATCGATACTCGATTCGCCTCAATGAAATTCGCGAATCCATGCGCATTGTTCGCCAAGTTCTGGATGCGATGCCTCAAGGCGACTATCGAATTCAAGACAAGAAGGTGACGCCGCCGCCACGCGGTCGTATTGATGAGTCAATGGAAGCGCTAATTCACCACTTCAAAATCTTCACTGAGGGCTTCAAAGTTCCCGAGGGTGAGGCCTATGTCGCCATTGAAAGTCCGCGAGGCGAAATTGCTTGCTATATCGCCAGTGATGGTTCTGCGACGCCTTATCGAATGCACGTGCGGGCTCCGAGTTTCATCAACATTCAAACGATGCCGCACATGATGCGCGGTGGGTTAGTTGCCGATGCTGTTGCCGTGATTTCTTCGGTCGACCCAGTGCTTGGCGAGGTGGATCGATGAGCCGATTAAACGACACGAATGTGAAACTCGCGCGCGAAATAATTGCTAGATACCCACGTCCAAAGTCGGCCTTGATTCCGTTGTTGCATCTTTCTCAAGAACAAAACGGTTACATCACACGTGAGGCGATGCAACATCTTGGTGAACTTGTTGGCGTCACTTCGGCAGAGGTTTATGGCACTGCAAGTTTCTATGAGATGTTCAAGTTTGAGCCAGTCGGAAAATACTTGATCAATATTTGTGGCACGATGTCGTGCGCTTTGATGGGCGCAGAAGAATTAATGCACCACGCTGAAAAGAAGCTTGGCGTCAGAGCAGGGGGCACAACGCAAGACGGAATGTTCACTCTTGCGCATGCCGAGTGTCAAGCGGCCTGCACAGAAGCCCCAACACTGCAGGTCAACTATCGCTATCGTTTGCGCGTCACACCAGCTGATCTAGACAACTTGATTGACAACTTGAAGGCTGGAAAGTTGAACGACGAGTTTCCTGCTCACGGAGTCTTGGCAAAAGTTCGACAGACAATTCCTGCCGAGCGTGCAGTCGGAGCGAAAGCTCCAGAAGATGTAACTGAATCACCAGCATGGCTTGATGGCAAGGCGGCGTTGTGAGCAAAACATACGTGCACGCTCCAGGTTTTGTAGCGGGAGATCGACCAAAGATCGTTACTTCGCGTTTTGAATTCGCTGACTCATTTACCCTTGAGCGCTATTTGGCAACAGACGGATACAAAGGTTTGCGCGCGGCATTGGCTCGCCCCGCAAATGAAATCCATGAAGATGTAAAGAGCGCAACCGTTCTCGGCCGAGGTGGTGCGGGGTTTCCTGCGGGCACCAAGTGGGGGTTGACTCCGCAACAAGTTTGGCCGAGATATTTGGTCGTCAATGGCGACGAGAGTGAACCGGGCACCTACAAAGACCGCTTGTTGATGGAGCGCGACCCACACCAATTGATTGAAGGATGTTTGATCGCTTGTTATGCCGCCGGTCTCTCGCAGTGCTTCCTATATATAAGGGGAGAAATGGCGTTGGCCCAAGAGCGCGTGGCGACGGCACTTAACGAAGCGTATGCAGCCGGTTATGTAGGTAAAAATATTTTGGGTTCTAAGTTTTCGGTGGACATTATTTTGCATTGGGGTGCTGGTGCATATGTTGTGGGCGAAGAAACAGCATTGATTGAAAGCCTCGAAGGAAATCGCGGAATGCCTCGCCTCAAGCCACCGTTCTTTCCAGCCGCAAACGGGCTTTATGGTCAACCAACGATCGTCAACAATGTCGAGACGTTGGCAAATTTGCCGTGGTTGCTTTGCAATGGTGTTGCTGCCTACACGGCAATTGGTACAAAGACTTCTCCAGGAACTCGTATGGTTGCAGTTTCTGGTCACGTCAAGCGACCAGGTGTTTATGAGATCATCAACGGCACGACAACCTTTCGTGATTTGATTTACGGACAAGAGTTCTGCGGCGGAATTCGAAATGACAATGCGTTGAAAACGTTTGTTCCAGGTGGAGGCTCGGCTCCATGGTTTACGCCCGATCAACTTGATCTTCCATTTGAAGCCAGCCAAGTAGGACCAGCAGGTTCGATGCTTGGTTCGGGTGCCGTGATGGTGATGGATGAAACGACCGATATACCGGCAGCCGCGCTTACTCTCACTCATTTTTATGCTCACGAATCGTGCGGCAAGTGCACGCCATGTCGCGAAGGCGGAACTTGGCTTGAAAGAATTTTGCGCCGCGTTGTGGATGGAAATGGCACTGACGCAGACTTGCAACAACTTCTTGAAGTTGGGGCGATGATTTGCCCAGGAGCATTTCCTCACGCTGCTAACGAAAAACTAGGTTTAACTGCCGTGCCTTTTCCTTACAAGATGACGACGATTTGCTTTGTCGGCCCTTCGGCTTTTGCGCCAGTGCATTCTGCATTGACATTGTTCAGGAGCGAGTTTGAAGCGCGTGTGAAAAAGCGTGTGACTATTCCTGTGACAGCAGTCGGAGTATCAGCGTGACAATTGTTGACCCAATCAAAGAGCAGGCTCCAGTCGACCCGAACGTTGTCAACCTCACAATTAATGACAAGCCGGTTGTGGCGCGAAAAGGCGAGTTGATTATCGCTGCGGCCGACCGTACCGATGATTTCATTCCACGATTTTGTTATCACCCGCGTATGTCGCCAGTTGGCATGTGTCGGCAATGTTTAGTTGAAGTTGAAACGCCGCGCGGACCGATGATGGTTGTCTCGTGCATGACACCAGTCGCTGAAGGCCAAGTTGTGCGCACAGCAACTGACTCGGTGAAGAAAGCACAAGAGGGCGTTCTTGAATTATTGCTGGCAAATCATCCACTTGATTGCCCAGTTTGCGACAAGGGCGGCGAGTGTCCGCTTCAAGATCAGGCCTTTAGTCATGGTCCTGGTGAGAGTCGATTCGTTGAAGAGAAACGCCACTATGAAAAGCCGATTGCGATCAGTGACATTGTTTATCTAGATCGTGAACGATGCATTCTGTGTGATCGTTGCACGCGTTTTGCCGACGAAGTTGCTGGTGACGCACTGATCACTTTTACGAGTCGTGGCAATGACACACAAGTTTTGACTTTTCCTGACGAACCTTTTAGTTCATACTTCTCTGGAAACACGGTGCAGATTTGCCCAGTCGGTGCGTTGACTGCAAAGCCGTATCGATTTAAAGCGCGTCCTTGGGACCTTGAGCAGACTGAAAGCACTTGCACTTCGTGTTCAGTTGGCTGTCGAACTGTTGTGCAGAGCAGCCGCGACGAGTTGGTGCGATATCAAGGTGTTGACATTGACCCGGTGAATTGGGGTTGGTTGTGCGATCGCGGTCGATACAACTTCGAGTCGGTCAATTCGCCAGATCGTCTCACGACTCCGCTAGTTAAAAACGGCGCAGAACATGTTGCAACATCTTGGTCTGTTGCTCTCGAAAACGCTTCACGAATGATTCGAATGTCGTTGGCTCAGAACGCTAACTCGGTTGCGATTTTGGGTGGAGCCCGAGGAACAAACGAAGATGCTTTCGCATGGGCGATGTTGGCAGACAAACTTGGGATCAATCAACGTGATGCCCAACTCGGGGATGGTCTGAGTCCTGAAATTTTCAACATTGCACAGGCGACAATTGACGAGACTTGTGCAGCGAGCACGATCATCTTGCTTTCACCTGATCTAAAAGAAGAACTCCCAGTGCTCTACCTTCGCGTGCGCGACGCTGCCCAAAAACGCAAAGCACGAATCGTTGAATTTTCTTCGCGCGACTCAGGGTTGAGCCCATATGCCTGGCGGACGGTGGGCTTTGAGCCAGGGCACCAAGCACAAGTTGTGCGCGAAACATTGACATCTGCCGAGATGAAAGAACAACTCGGACGCGGACAAGTCGTTGTGATTGTTGGTCGACCAAACTTGGCCGAGAACGAAGTGTTCACTCTGCAAGCGCTTGCTGAAGTTTTTGGCGTAGTGCCAAATGCAAAAGTTCTACCGGTTTTGCGACGTGGCAATGTGCGCGGGGCAGTAGCGGCTGGTTTGACACCTCAGAATAATTCTGGCGACGCAATCGATATTTTGAATGCAGCCGCCGCAGGAAAAATCGAGTGTCTTATTCTCTTAGGCGCTGACCCGATGTCAGATGTTGCGGATGCTGGGCTTGTGCAACGCGCTTTGGCGCAAGTAAAAAACTTAATCAGTATTGACACGTTCGTGAATAGTTCAAATCGCAATGCCGACATCGTGCTTCCAGCTGCGGCGTATGGCGAAAAGAACGGCACAACTACCAATCTTGAAGGTCGCGTAAGCAATGTCGTGCAGAAAATTACTCCACGGGGCACGTCACGTCCGGACTGGATGATCGCAACTGAATTGAGCATTGCGTTAGGCGTCGATATTGGTGTTTCGAGTCTTGAAGATTTGAATCAAAAACTTGTCAGTTCGGTACCTGCGTTTGCGCCGAGCGCTGATGCAAAGTCAACTCATGGCGATGGCGTATTGATGACTCGCGAGACACCGGTGACGATCTCAGGAAGTCAGACTAAAGCTGTAGATCGAAACGCCTACAACTACCGCCTGATTGTTTCGCGCACGATGTACGACACGGCGCAATCAACTGTTGCGAGCCCTTCGCTGGTCGGAATCATCAATGACTCAGCGATTTATGTTCATCCTCTTGATCTTGCGCGAATTGGTGTCGTTGAAGGAACCAATGTTCGTGTTGGAGCCGAAGGAACCAATGTCGTTATTGCAATTCGTGCCCATAACGGTGTGCACCGAGGTACTGCATGGCTGCCGTTCAATCACACCGGTGTTGATGTGCGACCGCTTTTGAACATCGCTGGCGATGTCGTTGATGTACGAATCGAGCCAATCAAGTGATTGCTCTCGACTCGCTGCTGGTTGACGATTTGCTGTGGGCACCATTGTTGATCGTTTTGGTCAAAGTGCTTATTGTTTTTGTCGTTGGGTTGTTGGCGACAATGTTGATGGTTTGGTTCGAACGCAAAGCGATTGCCGGTATGCAAAATCGAATCGGCCCAAACAAAACAGGCCCATTTGGAATCTTGCAGACACTTGCTGACGGCATCAAGCTGTTCTTCAAAGAAGACCTATTTCCGACTCGAGCAGACCGATTTGTTTTTGCTCTGGCCCCGTTTTTGAGTTTCGTACCGGCTTTCTTGTCTTTTGCGATCATTCCACTCGGAGGAGATTTTCGAGACGGCTCATCTGGAGAAGTGACGCTGTTTGGCCAAGTAACTCGCATTCAACTTGCCGACCCGCCAATCGGTGTTCTCTTTGCACTGGCTATTTCGTCGATTGCTGTTTACGGCATCATGCTTGCGGGTTGGTCGAGCGGTTCAAAGTATCCACTTTTGGGCTCGGTGCGTGCGTCAGCACAGATGGTTAGTTACGAGGCCGCACTCGGACTTTCGCTTGCTTGCGTTTTGTTGCTTGCAGGAACCCTTTCAACAAGTGGCATTGTCGCCGCGCAATCAACAATTACAGATTGGCACTTCATCTCAACCGGAATTGTTCCATTCGTTATTTTCTTGATTGCCGCAACAGCCGAATTGAATCGACCACCGTTTGATCTCGTTGAAGCAGAACAAGAGTTGGTCGGCGGTTTCAACACCGAGTATTCGTCGATCCGCTTTGCATTGTTTTATCTGGCAGAGTTCATGAACACCGTGACGATGTCAGCCTTGATCGTCACATTGTTCTTTGGTGGTCCGCAGCCTTTGGCAATCGGTAATTTCGTATTCGACATTCCACTTCTGCCAAATGCGCTTGAGGGAACTGTTTGGTTGTTGGCAAAGATTTTGGTGTTCTTGTATATGTACATCTGGTTCCGCGCAACGTTGCCACGGTTGCGTTACGACCAGTTGATGGACTTGGGCTGGAAGCTCTTGATTCCTGCATCACTCGGCTGGTTTATGTTGTTGGCAGCACAACGGTTGGGCAGACAAAACGGCTGGAACATCATCGTCGTGACGGGTGTTTCAATCGTTGTACTGGTTGCTTGTTACGTATTGTTGCAAGCGGCCATCACAAGAAGCGCGCGCGAGCGTGAGACACAGGGGACAATGTTCTAATGGGTTACTTCGGGGGCTTCTCAGTTACTTTCCGTCAACACGGACCAAAAAATCGCGTGACGACCCAATATTCGGGTGGTCGAATGTTTCGTCGCAAGAAGCGTTCAGCCAAAAAAATGGACGTCAAAATTGACAAGCCAGAACGTTTGCACGGTCGCCATGTTCTCAATCGATACGAAGACGGCATGGAAAAGTGCATCGGCTGTGAGCTTTGTGCTGCGGTGTGTCCTGCGAAATGCATCCATGTTCGTGGCGCAGACAATAACCCGACGTCACCGACGTCTCCGGGCGAGCGCTTCGGTTGGATTTACGAAATCAATTACTTGCGTTGCATTCACTGTGACTTGTGCGTTGAGGCTTGCCCAACTGAGGCAATTACTGAGACCAAGTTGTTTGAGTTTTCTTTCACCAACCGTCAAGATGCGATCTACACAAAAAACGAACTACTTGTCGACAGCTCAGGTAAGCCACAGCAACTTGACTGGGAAGACTGGCGCGAAGGCGAAGATAAAAACACTTCGGGCTGGATGAGAGCAACTGCAGCATCTGGCGATGCAAACTTTCTCGGGGTCGTCTCGTGGAGTGGAGAGCTCGGTCACGGTGTTCGTGCACCAGAAGATAAGAGTCAATAAGTGGAGTTTTTCGTTTTTGTTTGTGCAGCGATAATGGTTTTGCTCGGTGCAGTTGGCGTGATTGTGCGCAAACATCCCGTGCACGCGGCGCTGAGTCTGGTGCTCACGCTTTTTGGCGTTGCGGTGCTGTTCGTCTCTCAAGAGGCGCACTTTTTGGCGGCAGTGCAAGTGATTGTTTATGCGGGGGCAATTGTTGTTTTGTTCTTGTTTGTAATCATGTTGCTCGGAGTCGATCGCGTTGAGAATTTGCGGACAGAACCCCTGACGGCGCAACGACCACTAGCGATAATCACATGTCTTGGCCTCGTGGGCGTGCTTGTTGCGGCAATCGTTAACGGAAGTGGCGTGCTTAACGAGCGTGGCGAAGGCATCAAGTTGCCAGACCTTCAAAATGGCCCGGATGCCAACACGGTGCAACTTGCAGAGTCTATTTTTTCAAAATACGTCGTGGCGTTTGAAGTTACTTCGGTGCTCTTGGTAATCGCAGTAGTTGGCACGGTGTTATTGACTCGCAAAACAAAATCAAGTACTGGCAGTCAAACAAAGTGATCTCTTTGACCTTGGTTCCGACAGCGACTTGGTATCTCGTCTTGGCTGCTGTTTTATTTTCAATCGGTACTTTTGGTGTTCTTGTTCGCCGCAATCCTTTGGTCATGTTTATGTGCATCGAATTAATGCTTAATGCGGTTAACTTGACTTTTGTTGCGTTGGCCCGTGAACTCAACGACATCAATGGACAAACAATTGTCTTTTTCGTGATGGTTGTGGCTGCGGCCGAAGTAGTCGTTGGTCTTGGAATCATCGTTTCGATTATGCGTAATCGCTCTGCCCTCACCGCAGATGATTTGGCCGAGTTAAAGGGCTAAAGATGTTGAATCTCATTTGGTTTATTCCACTGTTGCCGTTGGCTGGGGCGATTCTGAATCTGATTTTGGGTCGTAAATTTGGTGATCCACGCTCGGGTTGGGTCGCGACGATTGCCACTGGTACTTCATTTTTAGTTACGGTGCTCGTCTATTTCGAAATGCTCGGTCTTGAAGCAGAGGAGCGCAGCCATGTTGAGGTGCTGTTCAGATGGTTGCCTGTTGGTTCGTTGCAAGTTGATTTTGCTTTGCTTGCCGACCCGTTGAGCATTGTGATGGCGTTGTTCATCACCGGCATTTCGACCTTGATTCATCTTTACGCAATTGGATATATGCATGGCGATGCAAAGTTCTCGAAATTCTTCTTGTATTTGAATCTCTTCGTGTTCAGCATGCTGATGCTCGTGATGGGCGAAAACCTTTTGGTTACGTTCTTAGGTTGGGAAGGTGTGGGTGCCTGCAGTTATTTCTTGATCTCGTTCTGGCACACACGAAATAGTGCGGCCGTAGCCGGCAAAAAGGCGTTCGTCACCAACCGCATCGGCGACTTTGGTGTGATGACGGCGATGTTCTTGGCGTTTTCTGCAGTTGGCTCGCTTTCATACGGAGCAATCAACGAAGCTGCACATGCTGGTGAATTGGCGTCAGTCACGGCAACAGCGATCGCGATGTTGCTATTCGTGGGTGCGTGTGGCAAGAGTGCACAACTTCCGCTTTATCTGTGGTTGCCAGATGCGATGGAAGGCCCCACCCCGGTTTCGGCACTGATCCATGCGGCGACGATGGTTACTTCGGGAGTCTTCTTGATGACCCGAATGAATCCTGTGCTGCACATTTCATACGACTGGGCCCCCACAGTGATTGCAGTCGTCGGTGCAGCAACGGCGCTTTACGCCGCAACAGTTGCCGTTGCGCAAAATGACATCAAAAAAGTTTTGGCCTACAGCACGGTCTCGCAACTTGGCTTCATGTTTCTTGCCATAGGTTCTGGCGCATACGTCGCGGCGATTTTTCACATGATTACCCATGCGTTTTTTAAGGCTTTGTTGTTCTTGGGCTCGGGTTCAGTGATTCATGGCATGCATCATGAGCAAGACATGCGTCGCATGGGTGCACTGCGCAAAGTAATGCCGGTCACTGGCTTCACGTTCATAATCGGTTGGCTGGCAATTGCCGGTGTTCCGCCTTTCGCAGGTTTTTGGTCGAAAGATGAAATCTTGCTTTACGTTTATGCCAACAATCGTGGACTTTATGTCGTTGGTCTAGTCACTGCATTGTTGACTGCTTATTACATGACGCGACAAGTAATCATGGTGTTTTACGGCAAGGCTCGATGGAACGACAACAGCGCCGAACATGGTGCTCACGGCGAGATTACGCCACATGAGAGTCCTCGTGTGATGTTGATTCCGCTAATTGTGCTTTCGGTTTTGTCGATACTTGGTGGTGCAATGCAGTTGCCGTTCAGCAAAGATCTTCACTTTTTAGAGCACTGGCTTGCGCCAGTTGTAGAAGAATCCGAAGCGTATATCGGCAAGTCGTGGGCCTATCAAAACAAGTATTTGCTGTTGCTTGTTGCAATTGTTGTTGCGGTTTCGGGCATCTTGATCTCAATCTCCGTGTATGCGAAGTCGAAGTTTAAAGTCATCGAGCCAAAGATTCTGGAGCAAGCTTGGAAATACGACCACGCCGTGAGTCGCGCGGTGGGTGGACCAGGGGCGGCAACGTTCAATTTGATCGCATGGATAGATGCAAACATCGTCGACGGAATTGTCAACGGAGTTGGAGAACTGATCCGCAGTGTTGCCGGGTCTGTTCGACGTGTGCAAAGTGGTTTTGTTCGCACGTATGCGCTGCTAATTAGCTTCGGTGCCGTGGCGATTTTGGCGTGGTTCTTGTTGCGGGGAGTTCTGTTGTGATCGCTGCAGCCTCAGGTGAAGTTTTGAGCTTCCCGATTCTTTCTGCGTTGGTGATTCTTCCGTTGATCGGTTCGATTGTCGTTGCATTATTGGGCAAGTCGCGGCCAGAGTGGATCAAACTTGGCGCTCTCACTTCAAGCGTTACAACTGGCGCGCTTTCGCTTTGGTTGTTGGGCGCATTTAAATCTGGCGAAGCGGGTTTCCAATTTGTTTCACAGCATTTATGGATCAGTCAGTGGGGTATCTCGTGGCACCTCGGAGTCGACGGCATTTCGCTGTTCTTGGTGGTTCTCACCGGCATCTTGTTTCCGTTAGTGATTGTTGGCATTGACCCACATCACAACGAGACTTCGTATTTTGCTTGGATGCTGTTGTTGCAGGCGGGTGTCATGGGCTCATTCCTCGCTCTTGACTTGTTCTTGTTCTTCGTGATGTTCGAAATTGTGTTGGTACCGATGTATTTCTTGATTGGTGGTTGGGGTTACGACCAACGGGTATATGCGGCGACAAAGTTTTTCTTGTACACGATGGCTGGTTCGGCGTTTATGCTCGTCGGAATCATCGCCACCGTGTCGCTTGCTCAGCGCGATCTTGGTGTCGTGACGTTTGATCTGGTCAGAATTGCCGAGGGTGCGAGTTTCTCGACGAATGCGGCGCGATGGTTGTTTGTTTCCTTTGCAATTGCATTCGCTGTGAAAGTGCCGCTGTTTCCGTTTCACACTTGGTTGCCCGACGCCCACACGCAAGCACCAACTGGTGGATCAGTAATTTTGGCGGGCGTTTTGTTGAAGATGGGCACGTACGGCTTCTTGCGCTTTGGGGTTTATCTGTTTCCAGAAGCGGCGATGTGGGCGCGACCAGTTTTGTTCACTCTCGCCGTCATCGGCATTATTTATGGTGCAATCGCAGCGACGATGCAACGCGATCTCAAGCGCCTGGTTGCCTATTCTTCGGTAGCCCACCTTGGTTTCATCGTGCTCGGCACGTTCGCTCTAACTTCACAGGCTGTTACTGGTGCAGTAATTCAGATGGTGAGTCACGGTGTGTCAACCGGCGCGTTGTTTTTATTGGTGGGCATGATTTATGAGCGACGCCACACGCGTGAGATCGCTGAACTGCGTGGCATTCAACATGTTGCACCGATTTTTGCGGGTGTTTTCACAGTCGTCATGCTTTCATCTGTTGGTCTGCCAGGACTCAACGGTTTCGTTGGCGAGTTCTTAATCTTGATTGGCTCATTCGGCCCAGCTCGTTGGTGGACAGTTGTCGCAACCGTTGGTGTAGTTTTGGCCGCGCTGTATCTACTTTGGGCCTATCAGCGTGTGTTTCACGGCGAGCCAGACGAAGCGAACTCAACTTTCAAAGAACTGACACTCAAAGAAGGTCTGTTGATGTCGGTGTTTGTTGCGATCATTGTGGCGACGGGTATTTATCCGAAGCCGATTTTGGATCGAATCGAGCCAAGTGTGAAGTCATTTATTGAGCATGTTGAAGGGCAAACAAAGTGAACGACATCTCAGTATTTTCAGGACCAAGCATCGAATGGATAGCGATTTCGCCAGTCCTTGCTCTTTTGGCAGGCGCGTTGTTTTTGCTTTTGGTCGGTTCGCTCACTGGTCAATGGCCAAAGCGGTTGTATGCATTGACGGCTAGTGCGACTTCGTTAGTCGCCATTGGTTTTTCAATCAAGTTATGGCTAGATGTTTCAAACGACGGGCCAAAGTTGTTGATCGGGGGCTCGCTTGCGTTAGATCAGTTTGCTCTTTTGGGGACTGTTGCTATTTGCGGGGCAGTGCTGATGGTCAGTTTGATCACCAGCGATTATTTGACGCGCAACGATGCTGAGTCGCCTGAAATTTATGCTTTGTATCTCACTGCGGCAATCGGCGCGTTGATAATGATTTCGTCCAACGATTTGATTGTGCTCTTCTTGGGTCTTGAAACTCTGAGCCTTTCACTTTATTTGTTGGCGGCAAGCAATCGTCAGCAAACTTCGAGCCAAGAAGCGGGCCTCAAATATTTCATTCTTGGCGGTTTCGCTTCAGCTTTCTTCTTGTATGGCGTTGCGTTGACTTACGGAGTAACCGGCACAACGCGCTTGATTGATTTGAACACTGTGCTCAACTCGTATATTGCAGTGCCGCGCAACGACGCGATTTTGTTGATTGGCATCGGAATGATTCTTGTTGGTTTTGCCTTTAAAGTTTCGCTCGCACCATTTCAGATGTGGACACCTGATGTTTATCAAGGTTCTCCGACGCCAGTCACAGCGTTTATGGCATCAGTTGGAAAAATAGCCGCACTTGTTTCGTTGGTGCGCGTCTTCGTAGTTGCGTTTCCATCACGAAGCGACGACTGGGGCATAGTCGTATTCGTTCTCTCGGCTTTGACTCTCGTGGTTGGTTCGGTCGTTGCGATCGTGCAGACGAATATCAAGCGCATGTTGGCTTACTCTTCGATTAGTCATGCTGGTTTTATTTTGGTCGGACTAGAAGCGGCATCACACAGCGACTCGGTTAATGCAGGCGACGGGCTGGTTGCTGTCGGTGTTTATGTTGTGTTGTACGCAGCCTTGGTTGTTGGCACATTTGGTGTCGTGAGTGTGGTTGCACGAAACACAAACGAAGACGCAACTTCATTGGATGCCTTCAAGGGTTTGGCGAAAAATCAGCCTCTGTTGGGTCTTGTAATGACAGTGTTTTTGTTGGCTCAAGCCGGCATGCCGTTGACGAGTGGTTTTGTCGCCAAGTTTGGTGTGATTCAGTCGGCGGTAGGTGTCGGCAGCTATGAACTCGCAGTTATTGCCATGATTTGTGCTGTGATTGCGGCGTTTGTTTACTTGCGGATCATGGTCAGCATGTGGCTGGCTGATCCAGC
>JAEMTQ010000088.1 GCA_016462185.1 Ilumatobacteraceae bacterium | reverse complement strand
AGTCCACGACGAGAAGTTGTGGAAGTACCGGTCGATTGCGAGGCGGTTGAAGAATGCGGGCCGGTGGCGCCGGCGCGAATGACGGCGTCGACATCGCCACCTTGTGCGCCGATACCTGGCACAAGAATCGGCATCGTTCCGACGATTGAACGCACCTGGGCGAGTTCAGCGGGGTAGGTGGCACCAACAACTAGGGCGCACTCGCCGATTTTGCTCCAGGTTTCTGCAGCGGTGCGAGCAACACGCAAGTAAAGCGCTTCGCCGCTGACTTGAAGCGACTGAAACTCGCTTGAACCCGCATTAGACGTGCGGCACAAAACAATGGTGCCTTTGCCTGGCGTCGAAAGAAATGGCTCGAGGCTGTCGGTGCCGAGATATGGGTTGACGGTTACGGCATCGGCGCCGTACCGCTCGAAAGCCTCACGCGCATAAAGCGCGGCTGTGTCGCCGATGTCGCCACGCTTGGCGTCCAAAATCAACACAACATCAGGAAACCGCGCACGAATGTATTCGCAAATGTTTTCAAGTTGCTTCTCGGCGCCGACGGCTGCAAAATATGCGATCTGCGGTTTGAATGCGCAGACTAAATCACCGGTTGCATCCACAATTTCTTTACAGAACTTCTCGATGTTGTTTACATCGCCTCGCAAAGTTTGAGGAAACCGAGCAACATCTGGGTCAAGCCCGACACACAGCATCGAGCCACTGCGCGTCCACGCAGAGTCAAGTCGCTTGTAAAAACTCACGGGCTAACTATTGCTCAATGGTGATCGCACCAGTTGGACAAATTTCTTCTGCGGCAGTAACAGCCTCGCGCAACTCTTCGGGCGGGTTTTCATTCAACACATACAAGAAGCCGTCATTGCGAATCTCAAAAACATCAGGGCACATTTGTGTGCACGCACCGGTTGAAGCACAATTATCAAAATTCACGCTGACCTTCATATTTGCGACACTAGTTGATCGCAATAATTATTTAGCAATGCCTTGTCGGTCAAACGCGCAAAGCACCGCGCGCAGCGATGCTGTGATTGTGCTCGGGTCGGTGCCGACGCCCCAACGCACATTGCCTTCGGCATCGGCGCCTTCGATATACGCAACAGCCATTGCTTCAGAGCCTTGACTCAAAGCGTGTTCAACATAATCTTTCACGTCGAAAACGACATTGAACTCTTTGCGCAATGCATGAACGAACGCATCAATTGGTCCGTTGCCTTCGCCGGTCAATGTGCGTGGTGCACCATTGACCAACATCTGTGCGCTGATTGTGGTTGTGCCCTTTGAGTCGCTGCGCATTTCGTGGCTCTCGAGTTTGAACTTTGAGGCCGTCAAATATTCGCGCTCAAATGCCGACCACATCACGTCTGGTGCAATTTCTGTGCCCGAGTCTTCGGTGATGTTTTGAATCGCCTTTGAGAACTCAACTTGAAGTCGTCGCGGCAATGCAAAGCCGTGCTCGGTCTGCATCACATATGCAACGCCACCTTTGCCCGACTGACTGTTCACGCGAATCACAGCCTCATAAGTGCGACCCACATGTTTAGGATCAATCGGCAAATACGGCACAGCCCACTTGTCATAATCCTTTGGCAGCGCGTCGAGGCCCTTCTTGATTGCATCTTGATGGCTTCCCGAAAACGCGGTGTAGACGAGATCGCCCGCATAAGGCTGGCGCTCAGGCACGGCTAATCGGTTGCAATATTCGGCATCACGACGCAACGCATCGATATCTGAAATATCTAATTGCGGATCAACACCGTTCATAAACAAATTCATCGCCAAGGTGATGATGTCGACGTTGCCGGTGCGTTCGCCGTTGCCAAACAACGTGCCTTCAACGCGATCTGCACCAGCCATCACACCAAATTCGGCGGCAGCAACCGCGCATCCGCGGTCGTTGTGGGGGTGCAGCGACAACACGAGTTTGTCGCGACGTGGCACCGTGCGGCCAAACCACTCGATTACGTCACCATAAACGTTGGGCGAGTAGCACTCGACAGTTGCCGGCAAGTTCAACACGATCTTGCGGTCAACAGTTGGCTCGATTACTTGCATTACCGATTCGCAAATCTCAACTGCGAAATCAGGTTCAGCCAAAGTAAAACTCTCTGGAGAATACTCGTAACGAACTGCCGTGCCGACAAGTTTGCTCTCGAGTTCGCGACAAATCTTGGCCGCACTCGTTGCAATCTCGACAACGCCAGCTTTATCGAGACCAAATACAACGCGACGTTGCAACGGGTTGACCGAGTTGTAAAAGTGCACGATTGCGCGCGGCGCACCAACAAGACACTCGTATGTGCGCTCGAGCAACTCACGGCGACATTGCACCAAGACTTGAATCGTCACGTCTTCAGGAATCAAATCTTGTTCGATCAGCAACCGCACGAAGTCGTAATCAGGTTGACTCGCTGAAGGAAACCCAACTTCAATTTCTTTGAAGCCCATCTTCACAAGTGTCTTGAACATTCGCAGTTTGCGTTCTGGGTCCATCGGGTCGATCAACGCTTGGTTGCCGTCGCGCAAGTCAACCGAACACCACAGCGGGGCTTTATCAATGATGCGATTTGGCCATGTGCGGTCGGCGAGAACGAGTGGCACTGCATGCGAATATTTCTCGAATTCCATCTTGCGAGGCTGAGTTGGCTTTGGTGGCATTTTGTTTCTCGTTTCGGTTTAAGTTTGTTAAAAAGAAAACCCCCTGGGCCTTTTGGCTCAGAGGGTGCGGCTGCAGTGATATGCGACTGCGCCGTTACGTAAGTAGAAGCTCGTTTCGTGAAATCATCTTCTCTAGTCTGCCCGCAAATCGTGGCAATGGCAACTGAGCGCCAAATGCACGGTCAGTATGCAGCACGCCGTTTGGCGGCAGGTCAACTCGGAGTTGGGGAAAGAAAGTTCTTGAACTGCCATGGGTCGGTCAAGTCAAGCCGACTCGTGTTGCCAAAGCCAGGAAACAAATCGTTGCGCGTCTTGAGCGGATCCCAATCGGTCGGCGCACTGTGAATCTCGCCGATGTATGGCCGGGCGTCTGCCAACACCGACTTCCACGGCAAGTCATCGGGCACGCAAACGCCCTCGTTCGGGCTCGCAACCATCCACTTAAATGCGGCGATGACAGAACCAGCAACTTGCAACGTCGTCGCACTTTGACCGTCAACGATTGATCGTGCTTCGTCGATCGACAATCTCGTGCCCGTCCACCAACCTGTGTAGTCGTGACCCAGCAACAACACGCCCAATTCGTCGCGACCCGAAATAATTTCGTTGTTCATGATTCGTTGTTCAGGCTGACGTTCCCAGTTACGCATGCGAAGTTCAAGCACGCTGTTAATCGCTTCGTTCGAAGGGCAATACGAATAATGCACAGTCGGACGATAAATCGCCTTGCCCGACTCATCGCGCACAGTCAAGTGATTGCTCATCGTGTAACTCTCGCCGTGACGAATAATCATTCCGAGAATTTCGCCACTCGGCACCCACGAGCGAACCCACGTCTCCATGCCAGGTTGCGCCAAACAAATCTGATTGCACGGGCCGTCATCGGCATGAACGTGGGCATTGGCTGGCATCCATCGTTCGTGCGTGCCCCAACCCATTTCGGCAGGCGCAACGCCTTCTTCGTAGAAACCTTCAACAGACCATGTGTTAACAAATTCATTGACGCGCTTTGGCTCGTTTGTTATTTGTGTGTCGCGTTCGCTGATGTGAATCACGCGCGTGCCGGTCAGCATCGCCAAACGATCAAAAGATTCGGTAGCGAGTGCAGATTCAATTGCGCTTTGTCGTGAACCCGCGCGACCATCGGCCAAGATCTTGTTTGAAATTTCGAACAATGCCTGCTTGGCGAAATGTGAAACCAACCCAGGGTTTGCGCCGTGTTCGACAACTGCACTTGGCCCTTTGTTTGAGCCCCACTTTGCAATCATTTTGCGGATTGATTGATGGCGCACATACAGCGTGCGATCAAGCGGCTTTGTTGCCGCCATGTCGTAGTAAGGGTCCCACAATTCAACACTTGTATTTAGATATCGAACGCCACGAATTCGACACCATTCAAGAATTGTTGGGCCGTCGATATTCCAGGCGAGGTCTAATAAAATTTCGCCTTCTGAAACACGGGTCGAAAGAAAACTGTCGAGATTCTCGCGAGTCACCTGACCGATTTCGTATTTGACTCCTTTGGCGAGAGAGTCTGCAACGCGATGACGATTGTCGACAAAGTCAACAATCGTTATTGAACTTGGCTCGAGTTTTAGATCACGAATTAAAAGCGGTACTACGCACTGCGCAACCGAACCACAACCCAGAACAAGCACCCGAGTCGGGCGCGCTTGCGCGTTCACGCGTATCGCGGGGCGGAGTCGTCCTTGCCAGCGTTTAGAAGTGTTTGAAGTGATGCTTCGAAAATAGTTGCAGACGGCAACAATAATTTTTGCCAGTCATAGACGATGCCTTTGCGCCCACTCAAGAGTGGTTCGTCAAGAAGAATCTGATCTGTAGTTTCGTTAAACACAATTTTTGACCCTACAC
>JAEMTQ010000002.1:44705-51294 GCA_016462185.1 Ilumatobacteraceae bacterium | reverse complement strand
CGCGCACGGCAGCCTCGGCTGCAAGATCTGGGTCGCTATAAAGCGGATGATCAGAATGAGCATCAAACTCATGCGATGGATACAAATATGTGTAGCAACGCAAGCGATCGTGAACTTGACCACCGAGTAACTCGTAAACCGGTTTGCCTGTGTCTTTGCCACAGATATCCCACATTGCCATTTCGAGTCCGCTAACAACACCTGCAGTACTGAAATCTGGTCGATGCGAGAAACCCGAACCATAAGTGCGGCGCCACATTTTTTCAATATGAAACGGATCGGTTCCAAAAACGTAACGCTCAAACATATCTTCAGCGACTTTGCAAACTATTTGTGGCGAATAGGTCGCCGTATAAATCTCACCGATGCCAGTGACACCCGTATCGGTGGTCAGTTTTACGAAAATGAAGTAGCGGCCACCCGTGCGCGGTGGTGGATTGCCGACAACAAAAGTTTGCAACTTCTCAATTTTCATAACCCCACCTGCCTGTTTCTAAATTGCTAGAAGACAATCACATTTCGCAAAGCATCGCCCCGTTTTACAGCCGCAATCGCTTCATTGATCTCTTCTAAAGGATATGTCTTTGTTACGAGTTCATCCAGCTTCAGGCGACCCTGCTCGTAAAGAGCGATCAGATTCGGAATATCAATTTGTATCCGCGCTGACCCCATTTTTGAGCCAAGAATGTTTTGGCTGTACGCCGCCATCGTGCCGGGGTCAATTTCTGACATTACGCCGTTTGCGGGCATACCAACCAACACAACCGTGCCGGATTTTGCAAGCAAACCATACGACGAATCGAATGCCTGTTTCGCGCCAACCGTGACGAACACGTAATCTGCGCCGCGGCCATCGGTGATCTCTTGCACCCGTTTGGCAACATCTTCTTTGCCTGAGTTCACGCCATGAGTTGCGCCAAACTTTTTAGCAGCATCAATCTTTGAATCAGAAAGATCAACAGCGATAATTGATCGAGCACCGCTAACTCGTGCACCTTGCACCGAATTGAGGCCGACTCCGCCGGCACCGATTACGACAACATGACTACCTGGTTCAACTTTTGCGGTATTCGTGACCGCACCAAAACCAGTAATCACACCACAAGCCAGAAGCGATGCACTGGCGGCTTTAATGTCTCTCGAAATAACCACGACTTGAGAATCATGCACTACGACATACTCAGCAAAACTGCCAGTGCGCATTGCTTGCACAATCGACTCGCCCGACTTTGATGTAAGCGGACTTTTTGCGTCCAGCGGAAATGACGTCTCGCAAGTTACGGGCATGCCGCGCGAACAACCGCGACAGTGGCCACATGAACGAATCAACGTCACAACAACCTGATCACCGACTTTGACAGAACTTACGCCCGCCCCAACTTCTTCGACTACCCCAACGCTTTCGTGGCCAAAAATGGCCGGCAGCGTGCCACCCCATGCGCCATCGGCGTAAGAAATGTCGCTGTGGCAAATCGCGGTAGCCAAAATCTTCACACGCAGTTCGCTGGCCTGAGGTTTGGCGAGATTTACTTCTTCTATAACGAGTGGTTTACCAAACTCACGACAGACTGCAGCTTTCATTTCTTCTACCTTTCAGTTTTTATATTCAGGATTTTCTTGCTCAAGAATCTGCACTAGCGCTTCGAAGTGCAACTTTGCGCCGTTCGGATACTCTAGCCATTGTTTACAAACCATCGATGCAATCTCGCTTGAAATCAACTCAAGTTTGCGATTAGTTGATAATGCGAGCACTTGAAGTTGCGCGGCTTTTTCTAAGTAGTAAAGCTCATCAAACGCGCCAGCCACTGAATTGCCAACGACTATCACGCCGTGATTAGCCAAGAACAAAACATTTCGCGACTTACCCAATACTTTGGCGACTCTTTCGCCTTCGCCAACTTCGAGAGCCATCCCTGCATAGTCGCGGTCATAGGCAATGCGTTGATAGAAGCGACACGCATTTTGATCCAACATCAAGAACTCAAAGTCTTTTAAACACGCCAGCGCAGTCGTGTATGGCATGTGCGTGTGCAAAATACATTTCGCATCCGGCAACAACTTATGTATCTGTCCATGCAGATTTATCGCAGTTGGATCTACATCAACAGATTGCGAAACACCCAAGTCGGGTTTACTGGCATCAAGCAAAACCAAATCGCTCATCTGCATTTGAGAGAAATGTCGACCTGCCGGGTTGATCAAAAACTTTTGACCATCATCAGAAGTAGCGACGCTGAAGTGATTGGCAACCGCCTCATGCATGTTGAGTCGCGCTGCCCAACGAAACGCGACAGTTAAATCATGGCGAGCAGTCTGCTCAAGATTCATTTTTGAAGACTATTGCAATCGTTCTGGGAACCCCGGCGCCCGCAAGTCTGTGCCAAGTGCGTCTTCAAGAAGTTTTACAACTTGTGTCGACCAAACATCGCCACCATATTGCGACTTTGCGCGAACAAATGCTTGTTGCACGGTGCTTGCTACATCAAGAGGTACACCAAACTTGCGGCCGTACTCCATCGCAAAACCCATGTCTTTCAACGCAAGATCCATCGTGAAACCGATGTCGTAACTGCCGTTCAAAATAACTTGACCCTCTGTTTCATGCACAAAACTATTGCCCGAACTGTTCTTGATTACTTCGTATGCAATACCAAGATCAATGCCACCTTTTTTCGCCAGCATCAATGCCTCGCCACACGCCACAAGATGAATGAACGCAAGCATGTTCGTGATTACTTTGATCACGGCTGCACTGCCGAGTTCGCCAACATAAATAACTGGTTTGCCCATGGCTTCAAGCAATTCTTTATGTGCAGCAAATATTTTTTGATCTCCGCCCACCAAAACTGTGATGTCGCCCTCGGCTGCTTTGTGCACGCCACCAGTAACTGGCGACTCAAGAGTATTGACGCCCAACTTTGCGGCAATTTCACCCAGACGCAACGTCTCGCTTCGATCGTTGGTGCTCATGTCGATCCAGGTGCCGCCTTTGGCCAAGCCTGAGAACACGCCATTTTCGCCGTTGACTACCGATTCAATAGCGCGCGGTGATGGCAAACAAGTGAACACAACTTCAGATGCTTGTGCAACTTCTTTTGCATTGTTCGCCCACTTCGCACCCTTAGCGATGAGACCATCACCGAGCGACTTGTTGAGATCGGTAATCGTGACATTGTGGCCCGCGCGAACCAAGCTCGCCGCTAAGTAGACACCCAAATGTCCGAGTCCGATGAAACCGCAATTTCGTTTTGTTGTGCTCATAGTTGTATCCATGTCGTCTTGAGATTGGTGTAGCCCTCTATTGAATGCATCGAACGATCACGGCCAGTGCCGGATTGTTTGAATCCGCCAAACGGTGTCGTGATTGAGCCCTTATCGAAAGTATTCACCCAAACTGTTCCGGTGCGCAACTTTCGAGCAATTCGATGGGCTTTTGTGATGTCACGCGTCCAGATCGCTGAAGCCAAACCATACTGAGTGTCGTTGGCGACACGAACTGCTTCGTCGGCGCTCTCGACTGCGATTGAAGCCAAAACTGGGCCGAAGATTTCTTCGCGTTCGATTCGCATTCCTGGCTTCACGTTTTGAAACACGGTGGGCTGAATAAACACTCCGCCTTTCACTGGCTCTGTCTTGTCGCCACCAGAGAAAACTTTGGCACCTTCATTTTTGCCGATGTCGATGTAACCCAACACTCGCTCAAACTGGGTTTTATCTACGATCGTGCCCATTGCTGTTGTCGGATCGTATGGATCGCCAGGCTGAATCGACTTCGCAACTTGAGTAATTTTTTCTAGCAACTCTTCTTCAACCGATTTTTCAACGACCAGACGTGTACCGGCATGACATGTTTGACCAGAGTTATAAAAGACACCCCAGGCAATCGACGAAGCAGCCGCATCAAGGTCGGCGCAATCGCTCAAAACAATTTGTGGAGTCTTGCCACCAAGTTCGAGCGACACTGATTTGCCGTTGCTCTCAGCCGCATATTTCAAAAAGTATCTACCAACTTCTGTAGAACCAGTGAACGCAAGTTTGTCGACATCCATGTGTCGACCCAACGACTCACCAGCAGTCGGTCCAAAACCTGGAACCACATTCAAAACACCATCGGGCAAACCGGCACGTGTGCCGAGTTCAGCAAAGAACAACGCCGATAACGGCGATTGTTCAGCCGGCTTCAAGACAACTGAATTACCGCCAGCGAGAGCCGCGCCAACCTTCCATGAAGAAATAATCAACGGATAGTTCCACGGAACAACGGCACCCACCACACCGAGTGGTTCGCGTTCGATTAATGCGACTGCATCGCGTTGCACTGGTGCAACTTGGCCATACATCTTGTCGATTGTCTCGGCAAACCACTGCAGATTATTTGCCGCAGATTCAATGTCTACATTCACCGAGTCGCCGATTGGTTTGCCGACATCCATCGTCTCAAGCAGCGCAAGTTCATTGATGTTTTCACGCATCAACTGAACCCAACGCAACATAATGTTTTTGCGTTGAACCGGCGCCATCTCACTCCACACACCTGCCGTGAAAGACTTTCTGGCGGCGACTACTGCACGATCAATATCTTCTTTGTCACCTTCTGCGACGACGGCAGCAATTGAGTTATCACGCGGATTAATCGACTCAAACGTCTTGCCACTCGCAGCGTCCACAAATTTGCCGTTGATAAATAGTTGAGTGCGCGCCACTTTTTGCGAGGCACGCTTTGTCCACTCTTCGCGGCTGAGTAAGTCGGTCATCTGGTCGCTCCTAGGCAATTAGTGTTCAAATACGGTAGAAAATTTCTCAAGATATGCGAATCACGACGCTACCAGTGCGAACTGTCAGAATGTAAACATGCAGCAACACAAAATCGCAGATCAACCAGCGACAACTTGCCTGCTCGCAATTGCCTCGGTGCATCGCACGGGATCAACCCTATTATGTTCAATTTTGCGGGCGACAGGTGCAGCAGGAATGCCGATGGAGTACTTGAACATTCACACAAAGAACTTCACGAATTTTCGTAACGAAAACAGTCTGCCAAAACTCAATCTCAAAGGCGTCGTGGTTGGAGCACTTCGCAAAGCCACAGGAAGAAACGCCTGGCGAAACATCGAATACTTTTCTGACTCCTCGTGGCGGCAATATCTTGATCGCGCGGCGGCAGTCAACACCACGCCTAATGGCGTGTTCGGCATCAAGATGCACTTCAATCAATACGACGAACACATGTTGCAACGTGGTCTTGACGCGAGCCATTGGGGCGCACCAATTAAATGGGTGCGCATCACGCGAGACAACGAAGTGCGTCAAGCTATCTCACTCGTTCGCGCCGAACAATCCAATCAATGGAACAGCAACATGTCGGCGATGCGTGAACCAATTTATGACGAACAAGCAATCGTCAACGCTCTTGAGACAATTTCGACTGCAAACAAAAATTGGGATGCATACTTTGCAAAACTCTCGATCTCTCCCCTGCATGTGACTTACGAACAACTGACCCGTGATATGGACTCAACCGTGCGTCGCATTATGAGTCATATCAATACACCGATTGACTTGGTTCCCGAACCGCAAACTAAGCGACAATCAGATGGCGCAAGCGCACAGTGGGAACGACAATTTTTAGAGTCGCGACCCGAATTCGCCTCGCGCGCTGCCACAATATAGATGTGAGCGTTTCAGCAATCTTTGACCCAACTCAATGGACTCAGGTTCCAGGTTTTGAATTTCGTGACATCACTTACCATCGGGCAAAAGCCCACGGCACAGTTCGGGTTGCGTTCAATCGCCCAGAAGTGCGCAATGCTTTTCGTCCGAGCACGGTTGACGAGCTTTATCGAGCGCTAGATCACGCGCGTCAAACGACAGATGTAGGTTGCGTACTTCTAACCGGCAACGGTCCGTCACCAAAAGATGGCGGTTGGGCCTTTTGCAGTGGTGGCGATCAGCGAATTCGTGGTGCAGACGGCTATCAATACGAAGACGGAGACGTAAACAAATCAAGCACTGGACGGTTGCATATTCTCGAAGTTCAGCGACTTATTCGCTTCATGCCAAAAATCGTTATCTGTGTCGTGCCAGGTTGGGCTGCCGGTGGTGGGCACAGTTTGCACGTCGTCAGCGACTTAACTTTGGCAAGCAAAGAGCACGCCAAATTCAAACAGACCGACGCCGACGTCGCCAGTTTTGACGGAGGCTTTGGTTCGGCATATCTTGCCCGCCAAGTTGGTCAAAAGTTCGCGCGCGAAATTTTCTTTCTTGGTCGCGAATATTCAGCCGACGATGCTCATCGCATGGGCATGGTAAATGAGGTTGTTCCCCACGCCGACCTTGAACGCGTTGCACTTGAATGGGCAAAAGAAATCAACGCAAAGAGCCCAATGGCTCAGCGCATGCTTAAATTTGCGTTCAACGCAATTGATGACGGCCTGGTCGGACAGCAGATTTTTGCCGGCGAAGCGACTCGGCTCGCCTACATGACTCAAGAAGCCACAGAAGGTCGCGACTCATTTGTTGAAAAGCGCGATGCTGATTGGTCAAAATACCCTTGGCATTTCTGATCTTGCGAACTAGTTCGCGATGATTA
>JAEMTQ010000002.1:0-44605 GCA_016462185.1 Ilumatobacteraceae bacterium | reverse complement strand
CGCGATGATTATCACGATTACCTCAAGCCAAGATCCGCGTCTTGATGCTCTGCGTCTCAATGAGCGACAACTCACAACAATTGCTCAGCGCCGATCAACTTTGGCCGCGGGACGATTCATCGCCGAGGGCGATCTCGTAGTCGCTCGAGCGCTGGCTGCCGGTTACAAACCAGAAGTTGTGCTTTGCGACAACGAACAAGCAGCGTGCTTTGACGATCAAATAACCCAACTTGGCGGACAATGTCTGACCGCCGAAATTGAAATCCGCCGAGAAGCAACTGGCCTCGGAGTCCCACTCAGCGCACTTGGCGTTTTTTATCGACCCGAGCCAATGATCGTTGCCGACGTCGTCGCAAAAGCCCAGCGCATAATCGTTGTTGAAGCAGTTGACAATCCAAGCAATATTGGGGCGATCGTACGGTGCGCAACAGGTTTGGGTTGGGACGGACTCATCTGCGATTCAACAAGCGCCGACCCGCTCTCGCGTCGTGCATTGCGTGTTTCGATGGGTTCGGCATTTAGTTTGCGCTTTGCGCGCACCAATGACATCGCCCAAACGCTGAGCGAGTTGCGTGCACAAAACTTTAAGTTGTTTGCGTTGACGCCAGACGAGAACGCCACAAACATTTCTGACGTGAAACTCGAGTCATCACAAAAACGCGCACTAATTTTTGGCTCAGAGCGCGCAGGTTTAAGCACACAGGCGATAGCTAATGCCGATGCGCTAGTGCGAATCGAAATGAATCCAGAAGTTGATTCATTGAATGTTGCCGCTGCTGCGGCGATTTCGTGTTACGCGTTGCGCTAACGAGGGTATTGCGCCGACGAAATCGGCAAGCCAGTGTCGTTTCGCAAATGCTCGGCGGCTTTGACAAAATATTGCGTCATCTCGTCGCGAATTAAATCGTCTGGCGCCAGTTCATTGACTGCATTCAGCATGTGCACTAACCATCTATCTCGCTCAAGCGCACCAACTTTAAAAGTCATGTGTCGCATGCGCAACTTTGGCTGTCCGCGGTTTTCATTGAACAACATCGGTCCACCCCAATATTGCGCCAGAAACCAAGTCAAGTGCTGTCGAGCCTTGACAAGATTTTGTGGATCTTCATAGAGGACGATCAAAACCTGGTCGGTAACTACGCCTTCATAGAAGCGGTCTACAAGTCGTTCAAAAAACGACAGTCCGCCAACACGATCAAATAGTGAACTATCTGAACTCAGGGTCTTGCCATTCAGGAAACAAATTTGGTGTGTCTGTCGAAACTTTCATCGTGAAATTTGCGGCACGCTTTTCTAGAAAACTCATCACCCCTTCGCGGGCGTCGGGTGACTTACCGCGTTGCAGAATTCCTCGAGATTCGGCTCGGTGCGCTTCCATCGGATGCGAGGCACCAAGCATGCGCCACATCATTTGCCGAGATAATGCAACCGAAACAGGCGCCGTGTTCTCGGCGATCTCGCGCGCCAAGGTCCGAGCAGCGGTAAGTAACTCACCAGCTTCAAAAACATTGCGCACCAAACCAGATTCTTTTGCTTCATCAGCCAAAATCATTCGGCCAGTAAATACCCATTCGGTGGCACGAGAGATACCTACCACCCGCGGCAAAAACCACGACGAGCAGGCCTCGGTGATGATTCCGCGTCGGGCAAAGACAAAACCAAACTTGGCCGTGTCACTAGACAGACGAATATCCATTGGAAGAGTCATCGTTACTCCTACACCAACAGCAGGGCCATTTATCGCGCCAATGACCGGCTTTTTACTTTCAAAAATTCGCAACGAAACTAGTCCTCCGCCGTCTCGAGGAACATCTTTGACGCCGGCTACGTCGCTGCCACCGCGACTAAATGTCTCGCCACCCATAGACAAATCTGCACCTGCGCAAAATGCCCTACCCGCACCAGTGAAGATCACCGCGCGAACTTCGTCATCAGCATCGCTTAGGTCAAGAGCCGCAATGATTTCGTGCAACATCGTGTTCGTGAACGCGTTAAGTTTTTCGGGCCGATTGAGCGTAATCGTGGCAATTTTTTCGCTCACTTGATAATCAATTTGCGTAAACTTTTGACTCACAGCAATCTTTCTAAGCCGCTTCTAAACAAGATCACGACTAAACATCAAGGAACCGTGTCGCTGCGATTGCAGAACCCACTGCACCGACTACCGCACCAATTGCCAAAAGTATGAACATAACCGAAGTCAAATAGCTATCTGGTACGACAAGCGAACTGATGCCGGTGCCCGGTTTGAAACTAGTTACGCCACTCGTCCACGCAGAGTTCAAAACCCACAACCCGCCGCAAGATACAACACCGCCAATTAAACCTTGCAACAAGCCCTCGAGCATGAATGGAATTCGAATAAACCAGTTTGTCGCTCCGACGAGTTTCATAACTTCAATTTCGCGACGACGTGCAAACATCGCCGTTCGAATTGTGTTCCAAATTAAACCAACCGCAACTAACAGCAGCACCAATGAAGTAATCAACGTCACGACTCGAATGAAATTTGACAACGTCGAAATAACTTCAAACTCATCTTCAGCAAGGGCAACTGCTTCGACTCCAGGCAGAGTTCGATATTGATCGCTCAGCGATCTAACAAGTGTCGGATCATCTGAGAGGGGCACAACTTTAAATTGCGTGGGGATTGTCTCGGGAGTGAGCAAGCCCAAAGTGACTGGGTCACCGGCAAAAATTCGCTTGGCTTCTTCATAACTTTCGGTCTTGTTCAAATAACGAAGTTTGTCGACGTCAATAATTGTTGGCGAGGCACGCAACACTTGGTCAACCAAAGCAATCTGCTCAGCCGATGCGTCGCTGCGCACGAAGATGATCATCTCAACATCGCCACGCCACTGCACCAAGAGATTTTCAAATGCTCTCTGAATCAAAAATGTTGAGCCAACCAAAAGCAACGAAACGGCCGAAGTCAAAACTGCCGCAGCAGTCAACGTGAGATTGCGTCTGAAACTCTCCCAAGTTTCACGCAGAGCATAAGCGATTCGCGAAAACATCTACTCGTACACTCCCCGCTCTTGGTCGCGCACAATTACACCACGGTCAAGTTGAATTACTCGCCTTCGCATCGCGTTAACAACCCTGTGGTCATGGGTTGCCATGACAACCGTCGTGCCTGTCTGATTAATTTCATCCAGCAGACCCATGATGCCTTCACTGGTTGTTGGGTCTAGGTTGCCAGTTGGCTCGTCGGCCAACAAAATCAATGGTCGATTAACGAATGCGCGAGCAATCGAGACACGTTGTTGCTCGCCACCTGAAAGTTGATTCGGAAATCTGTCTTGCTTGTCTGCAAGACCTACCAAGTCGAGCACGATCGGCACTTGGCGCGAAATCACGTGACGGGGTTTGCCGATTACTTCAAGAGCAAATGCCACGTTCTCAAAAACAGTTTTGTTGAGCAACAATTTATAATCTTGAAACACGTTGCCCATACTGCGACGAAGATGGGGCACACGCGAAGCCGGCATCTCATTGATGTTGCGACCCGCAACCCAAACATCACCGCGTTCAGGCTGCTCTTGTCTATTAATAAGACGCAAAAGAGTTGACTTACCTGACCCAGACGGACCGACCAAGAACACGAACTGGCTTTTGGGAATATCAAACGAAGCATCTCGTACGGCCACCGTCTCGGTGCCGTAGATTTTCGTCACATTTTCTAGACGAATCATTGCGACAAACTTATCATCGTCAGATTGATTCGCCGATCACGGTTACTGGCTGTCAGAGCGCCGCCAACGAAGAAAGCCTTCCATGAATTCGTCTAAATCGCCATCTAGTACTGATGTGACGTTGCTGCTCTCGACATTTGAACGAAGATCTTTGACCATTTGATATGGCTGCAAAACATACGAGCGAATTTGGCTTCCCCAACCAACTTGCGCTTGCTTGCCTGCAATCTGTGAGAGTGCCGCTGCTTTCTCTTCTTCGTCTTGCGCAAGAATCATTGCTTTTAATCGCTTCATCGCGCTCTCGCGGTTTTGCAACTGGCTGCGCTCTTGTTGTGACGATGCCACGAGTCCTGTCGGCTCATGAACAAGGCGAACAGCAGATGATGTTTTATTCACGTGTTGACCACCTGCCCCCGAGGCACGAAATACTTCCATTCGAATATCGCTCTCGTTGATTTCAAGTTCTGCCTGATCGAGAATTGGCCAAATCTGCACAAGAGCAAAACTTGTTTGCCTCCGACCTTGATTGTCGAACGGACTGATACGAACGAGCCGATGCGTACCGCGCTCACTTGTGAGCAAGCCATAAACATAGCGACCACGAATTGTCACATCGGCCGACAAGATGCCCGCTTCAGTGCCAATTGAAATGTCGCCGATTTCAAAAGCAAAAGCATGGCGCTCGGCCCAGCGGCGATACATGCGCAAGAGCATTTCGCTCCAATCTTGTGCGTCTACCCCACCATCTTTGGCATTGATTTGTAAAATCGCGTCACACTCGTCATGCTCGCCCGTGAACATACTGCGCATTTCAAGCGCGTCAAGTTGAGAGCGGCAACCAGAAACACCTTTTTCAAGTTCTGGTTCTTGGGTCGCATCATCTTCGGCACGTGCAAGCTCGTGCAAGATAAACAAATCATCAACCGTCGCGGTGAGCGAATTGAACTGATCAATGTCGGCCTTCAGCGCCGCATACTGCGAATTCACTTTCTTGGCGTGCTCCTGATCGTTCCACAAATCTGGTTTGGCGACTTCACCTTCAAGTTCAACCAACAGGCCGCGTGAAGTTTCAATGTTCAAATACTGCGCAGCCTCGCTCAGCCGACGGCGCAATTCGCCAAGATCACTAGAAAAATCTTTCATATTTTTTAGCCTGCTTTAACTGACGCGGCCGTGACACATCTTGTATTTTTTGCCAGAGCCGCAAGGGCACGGGGCGTTACGTGGTGTCTTTGACCAATCTGGAGCACCGAAAACTCCTCCACCTGACTTATTGGCGGCCTTGGCACTTGGTTTCTCATCGACGTTTTCATCGGACGTTTCTTGAATGTTTGCAAGCTTGCTCACTGGCGCCGAGTTGTTAATCACCTGCACATGCATCACGTACTTGACAAAGTCTTGGGCGACGCCCTTCATCAATGACCCGAACATTTCGAAGCCTTCACGCTGCCATTCAATAAGCGGATCTTTTTGACCTATTGCTCGCAGATTGATGCCCTCTTGCAAGTAGTCCATTTCTTCAAGATGTTCACGCCAGCGCTGATCAATAATTTTGAGCATCACTTGACGCTCAACTTCTCGCATCACTGACTCACCCATCTCGGTTTCGCGTTTTGTGTAAAAGGCGCTCGCATCTGCCATCACCAAGTCATACATCTCATCAGTCGAGTCGCACTGCGAGATTTGGCCAGCAGAAATCTCAGACGGCCAGAACGTTTTAAGCTCAAGAGTCAACCCGTCAATATCCCATTCGTCGTCGGCCTCGGCCACACAATGGGCGTTGATTAAAGCATCAACGGCATCTGCCAAATACTCCATCGCCGCAGATTTGAGATCAAGTCCCTGCAAAATCTGATCACGACGCATGTAGATGATTTTTCTTTGTTCATTCATTACTTCGTCGTACTTCAAAACGTTTTTACGAATCTCACCGTTGCGCTGCTCAACCGTGCTCTGAGCACGCTCGATTGCTTTCGTGACCATCTTTGCTTCAATCGCTTCATCATCTGGCAACGCTCGACCCATCACCCAAGACAGAGCCCCCGTTGCAAATAGTCGCATCAATTCGTCGTCCAAGCTCAAATAGAAACGGCTCTCACCAGGGTCGCCTTGTCGACCGGCACGGCCACGCAACTGATTGTCGATTCGTCGACTCTCGTGCCGCTCTGTACCAAGTACGTAAAGTCCGCCTAGTTCGCGAACTTTGTTGCCCTCTTGTTTGCACTTGTCTATGTACTTGGCGAGTAGTTCGCGATAACGGCTTTGGGCTTTGTCACGTGCAGTTAAAAAATCTGGAGGCATCAACTCAAGTGCCACTGGCAATGCAAATTCGTCTAGCAAAGTTTGTGGATCAAAACCTTCTTTGAGAACATCTTGTCGTGCCAAACCCTCGGGGTTTCCACCCAACAAAATGTCGACACCGCGACCCGCCATGTTTGTCGCGACAGTTATTGCACCCAAACGACCAGCCTGAGTTACGACAAGAGCTTCACGCGTGTGTTGTTTCGCGTTAAGCACTTCGTGGCGGATGCCTTTTTGCTGCAACTTCTTGGATAGTTGCTCGCTCTTTTCGACGCTCACTGTTCCAACCAACACCGGCTGACCCTTGGCGTTTTTTTCTTCGATGTCACGAACAACTGCATCAAACTTTGCCGCCTCAGACTTATAAATTTGGTCGGCTTGGTCTAAACGCACCATCTCGCGATTAGTCGGAATCGGCACGACCTGCAAGTTGTAGGTATTCATTAACTCGGCTGCTTCAGTTTGGGCAGTTCCGGTCATTCCAGAGAGCTTCTCGTACATTCTGAAATAGTTCTGCAATGTGATGGTCGCCAAAGTTTGATTCTCTTCTTTGATGTTCACGCCCTCTTTGGCTTCTACTGCTTGGTGAATGCCCTCACTCCAGCGACGACCTTCAAGAATTCGACCGGTAAATTCATCCACGATTTTGATTTCACCGTCTTGAATGATGTAGTCCTTGTCGCGCTGATAGAGCACTGCAGCTTTCAACGCCACTTGCAACTGATGCACTAAATTTTGTTGCACTTCGTCGTAGAGGTTTTCGATGCCAAGTTGCTTTTCAACTTTCTCAATACCCGACTCGGTAGGCACAACAATTCGCTTTGCTTCTTCAACGTCGTAGTCGACATCACGCACCATCGTGCGCACGATTGAAGCAAACTGGTAATACAACTTTGCCGCATCAGCAACTCGCCCCGAAATAATCAAAGGTGTTCGAGCTTCGTCGATCAAAATTGAGTCAACTTCGTCGACTATCGCAAAATTAAAACCACGTTGCACTTTGTCTTCAAGCGTCGACGCCATGTTGTCGCGCAAATAGTCGAACCCAAATTCGTTGTTGGTGCCGTAAGTGATATCGCTCGAATATTCTGCGCGCTTCTCGGCCGAACTTGTACGACGTCCAGGCACTACCAACCCAACTGATAATCCAAGCCAACGATGAATTTGTCCCATCCATTCGGCATCGCGCTGAGCCAAGTAGTCGTTAGTCGTAATTTGATGCACTCCCTTGCCTGAAAGTGCGTTCAAATATGCGGGCAAAGTCGAGACGAGAGTTTTACCCTCACCAGTCTTCATTTCTGCAACCCAACCGGCGTGCAAAGCCGCCCCACCCATCAACTGAACGTCGTAGTGACGCTGGCCGATAACCCGAGTTGCTGCCTCGCGCACAGTTGCAAATGCTTCAATCAATAAATCGTCCAAGGTCTCGCCACGCTCAACACGCGACTTGAACTCGGCGGTCTTGGCTCGCAGAGCAGCGTCGCTAAGCGCGGCAAACTCTGCAGAAAGGGCATTTATCTCCGGCAATATGGCCCCGAGGGCCTTTACTTTCTTGCCTTCGCCAGCGCGTAAGACCCGATCGAGGATTGCCATAAGACAGTTGATGCTACAGCCATACAAGTAACCAGACCAGCCCCCGCTTGGTAAAGCGCATGAGAGGCACTGTTTAAAGTTGCGCCCGTCGTGACCACATCATCGATTATCAACACATGCTCGGCATTTAATTTTTGAGCCGTGAACACTGGCCCGACCAATCGTGCATCGCGAGATTTTCCTGTTTGTGGATGATCAGATAATCGAGTCAAGACCTTGCGACAAGAAATCTGCAGTTGTTTTGCGACATATCTTGCAACCAGCTCGGCGTGGTCATGACCTCTTTCAATTTTTCGCAAATCGGTTGTTGGCGCCCACGTGATCAGATCAATTTTGCAGAGTGATCTAGATTTTTCAACTACTAGTCGATCCACAAGTGCATCGCCCAAAAATCTGAGACTAGATCTTTGATTGCGATACTTGAATCCGAGAATTACTTTTCGAATCACAGCGCTATATGCGTAGGCAACTATCACCTGGTCGTGATACTCGACAATTTGTTCAGACACCGAGTCGTTCAGCCGAATAGATTTCAAACATTGACTGCACACTTGACTTGCAAGACAACCGCAAGCCGGACATGTTGAGCCGAGAATAAAACTGAAAAAGTCACTCAGTTTTTTATTTAATAATGTCTTAGCTTCTGCTCGCATCATGACTGTGTGTGCCAACTAGAAACGCGCTGGCTCAGTCTCATTAAAATTGAGTCAAACCGAGTAGCGTTGCAACGTGCAAGGTCTAGAGCAACTTGAGTTTCGCGACAGACTCGGTCGTCGTTTGATTCGTTGTCTAAGTGGTCTTGCGATTTTTGCTATTGGCATCTCGATGCAAATGAACGCCAATCTTGGCGCACCACCCTGGGATGTGTTTCACCAAGGTGTTTCTAACCAAACCGGCATCACCATCGGCAGAGTCATCGTTATTACAGGGTTTGTATTACTTTTCTTTTGGATTCCCCTGAAACAAAAACCAGGTCTTGGCACGATATTAAATGCATTAGAGATCGGCTTAGTTGCCGACATTGCATTAGAGATTATTCCTGAGCCAAGCAATCTTTTCGTTCGCGTCGCAATGGCAGGTGGCGGCATCGTTGTCGTTGCGTTGGGCACGGGTCTTTATATCGGCAGCGCTCTTGGACCAGGACCGCGTGACGGATTAATGACAGGTTTGGCCAAGCGTGGCATTCCAATTCGAGTTGGTCGCACCGCAATTGAAGTCGCAGTACTTGTTACAGGTTTTTTGCTAGGCGGCCAAGTTGGTATAGCAACTTTCGCATTTGCTTTGGGCGTCGGCCCACTCGTGCAATTTTTTCTGCCCCGTCTGGCAATGAAAAAACCAACTATCTAATTTTTGTAGTTAATACCTGTAGCGCTCGGCCTTGAATGGCCCACTCGGAGCAACACCCAAATAGTCAGACTGTTCGTCTGAGAGTTTTGTCAACTTTGCCCCCAGAGCATCAAGATGCAGTGATGCAACTTTTTCGTCCAGGTGCTTAGGCAAAACATAAACACCAAGCGGATAACTCTTGGTGTTGTTGAACAATTCAATCTGAGCGATTACTTGGTTCGTAAACGAGCAACTCATAACAAAACTTGGATGACCAGTCGCGCAACCCAAGTTCACGAGACGACCTTCAGCGAGCACAATTACTGCATGGCCGTCGCTAAACGTCCAAAGATCTGTGCCTGGCTTGAGCTCGTCTCGAGTTGCACCGCTGCGAGAAAGACCTGCCATGTCAATCTCGTTGTCAAAGTGGCCGATGTTGCAGACAATGGCATTGTGTTTCATTTTTGACATATGTTCGGCAGTCACGATTGCCTCGTTGCCGGTGGCAGTAACAAAAATGTCGGCGACCTTGAGCACATTTTCTAATGTGTCGACGATGTAACCCTCCATCGCTGCTTGCAGTGCATTGATCGGATCAATCTCAGTCACAACAACGCGAGCTCCCTGCCCACGAAGACTTTGAGCACAACCCTTGCCCACGTCGCCATAGCCGCACACAACTGCCATCTTTCCGGCGATCATCACGTCAGTGGCTCTGTTCAGTGCATCTATTAACGAGTGTCGACAGCCGTAAAGATTGTCGAACTTGCTTTTCGTCACGCTGTCATTGACGTTGATCGCAGGAAACAAAAGTTCTTTATCTTGAGCCATCTTGTAGAGACGCTTTACACCAGTTGTCGTCTCTTCTGTAACGCCTTTGATTAACTTAGACATTTTGGTCCAACGACTCGGACTTGTCTTCAGACCTCGTTGCAACAAGCCAAGAACAATTGCCAACTCTGGATTTGCTGCCGTGGTCGGATCTGGAACGACACCTGTCTTTTCATATTCAACGCCCTTGTGCAACAACATCGTCGCGTCGCCGCCATCATCAAGAATCATGTTTGGTCCATCACCGTCGGGCCAAGTCATCATTTGGTCGGTTGCCCACCAATACTCTTCGAGCGTTTCGCCCTTCCATGCATAAACAGGCACACCTTGAGGATTTTCTTGAGTCCCCTCTGGGCCTACGACTACGGCCGCGGCCGCATGATCTTGAGTCGAGAAAATATTGCAACTGGCCCATCGAACTTCGGCGCCGAGATGAACAAGAGTCTCAATCAGCACCGCAGTCTGAATTGTCATGTGCAAAGAACCCGAGATTCGCGCTCCCTTTAGAGGCTTTGATACACCAAACTCTTTGCGAAGAGCGCGCAACCCTGGCATCTCATGTTCGGCAAGATGAATCTCTTTGCGGCCGAACGGCGCAAGTGACAGATCTGCAACTCGATAATCTTTGCGCGCGGCAAATGATGAAGATGACATGATTCTCCTTGTTTTGTTTTAAAAAGTAGTTTTTAAATTGAGTTGAGCAGCCTTGGCAACGAGACGCTCGTGCTCAACTTGAGTCACAACAATCGCTTCGTCAATCAACATCACCGGGATACCTTGGCGAACCTCGTAACGCATCTGCAAACGCGGGTTGTAAAGCATCTCTTCATCTTCGAAGTAAATCAAGTTTCCTTTGTCTTTCGGACAGGCCAAAATCTCAAGCAGACGAGGATTTAGCGAAGATTTCCCTGTAGACACGAGTTACACAATAACACTTACGACTCTTAAGCAGTGATGAGCATCAACAACTCGGCGACGTGCTCGTCACACTCTTCGCGAGTCGCTGCTTCAAGATTCAAGCGTAAAAGTGGCTCTGTATTTGATGGTCGAACGTTGAACCACCACGAACCGCAATCGACAGTCAAGCCATCTAAGTGGTCTTGTGGAAAGGCCGAATACTTCTTGGTTACTCGATCAATAACAACCTGCATGTCTTCGACCTGAGTGTTGATCTCACCAGAGTTCGCATATTTTTCAAATGGTTTGCGCAACTCTGAGAGTGACTTTCCCGTCCGGCACATTTCGCCCAAAATAACCATCGTTGCAATCAGACCGCTATCTGCCCGATAGTTGTCTGCAAAGTAGTAGTGCCCCGAATGTTCACCAGCAAATACGGCACCGGTTTGTGCCATTACTTGCTTCATATAACTGTGTCCATTCTTTGTGCGAATTGGTTTGCCACCGAGTTCCGTGATCGTCTCAGGCACAATTCTTGAACAAATCAAGTTGTACAAAATTGTCGCATTGGGGTTCTCTCGCAAAAAGACCGAGGCCAACAATGCAGTAGTCGTACTTCCAGAAACGCTCTTGCCGGTCTCGTCCACCAAAAAGACGCGATCAGCGTCTCCGTCAAAAGCCAATCCGACGTCGAATTTCCCTGCAATCACTCTTGCTTGCAGATCGCGTTGGTTCGCAGGCTGAATCGGATCTGCCGGATGATTTGGAAAAGTGCCGTCAAGCTCCCCGTACATGATCTCAACTTCAAATTTCTTGAGTCGATCAAAAACTGCGGGAGCGACAAGTCCGCCCATGCCGTTGGCCGTATCGGCGACAACTCTCAGCTTGCTTATTGCTGTGACATCGATGAACCCAACAACATGATCCACGAATTCGGCGAGCATATTTTTTTTGGTTACTTCACCTGGCGTTTTTGCATTCGGCGGCCCGGTTCCATTTATGACATCTTGCGCGATTACTTTTATTTCGCGCAAACCATTGTCAATGCCGATGGATCTTGCGCCCGACAAACAACACTTGATGCCGTTGTACTGGGCGGGATTATGCGAAGCGGTGAACATTGCCCCTGGTGCATCTAATTTGCCCGAGGCAAAATAGAGCATGTCGGTGCTTGCGAGTCCCAGATTGATTACATCAACACCTTGTTCGGTGACACCTCTTTGAAATGCCTCGACTAAATCTGGCCCACTCGGTCGCATGTCGTGGGCGACGACGATCATTTTCGCATTTGCGAATTTTGCAAACGCGACACCAAGCGCGTGTGCAGCGACCGAATCAAGTTGGTCGGGTACTGTGCCCCGAATGTCATAAGCCTTGACTATTGCATCTAAATTTGGCACGACAAACGAGTCTATTCGCGTCAAGCCGTCACAAGTTGCTGGTCGCGATTTGCGTTTGCAAGTTTTCGCCGCTGTGCAACTTGTCGACCGCGCCATCGCACGACCAGAACGCCAATGCCTGCCAACGTCAAAAAGTATGCAAAGAAATCAATCTTTGTATAGCCGTAATGAAGTCGAACATCTTTCTGCGTTGGAATTACAACCATCATGTTTGGCGCCACTCGATATGGACCACTGGCTCCAGTTACTTTCCAATTCGGAAAGTAACTCATTCGTACAAGCACAGGTACGCCAACTTTGTCGACTGTGAAACTTATGGCCTCGTCTTCAAGCTTTGTATTGCTAACTTGCACTACCGGTAGCTCGACTACATTTATTTGCTGCGAAGCAGTCACGATGTCGACTCGTCGCGACGGGTCGTTGGGTTCGCCTTGTCGGCGATTCAAATCAACTACCACGTCAACTGTTTGCCATGAATCAGGCCCGCTTTCAACTGGTGTCGCCGCCCAATCTTCTGGATGTTGAAACCAACTCGTTCCGATCTCGAGCCAACGCTCTTTGGGATCAGACTGGCTGTTCGTGGCAATAACCGGTTGAACTTTCATCGGTACAACTAGTTCACTTTCGGCCACTTGATAAATCGACCACGGTCCGCTTTGAGCAACTTTGACAAGCGCCGCCTGCATGTTTGCTTGATTGATTGCCTCAGCAGTAAACGCCATGTAATAGCGCACCCCAAGTTCTTGCAAATACCTCACACCAAGACCCGCGTTGTTGTCGTCGTAGCGAAGTTCGCGCACAGGATTGCTGCTCTGCTTTGACATTGCCGCAGCAGCGATGAAGTGATATGCCGTCGTACCCGAAGCCTCAAAGTTCAAGCCTTCCATCGAACCGATACAACCATTTGTCCAGTGCGGCAAAAGCATTAGAGACATCGTCGTGCCATATTTATTGAGTTCGCCGTTGTTCTCCCAAAGTGCGCGACCACAACCATGTTGCGGGTCTTCACCCAAACCCTTCATAGTTTCTACGACGGTGCGATACTCGGCATAGGCACTCTTACCTTCGTAACCGGTGAAGTTCCAGCGAGCCCAACCATCAACAAAACCGTCGTTGGACGCTTTTGTAGTGATCAAACCCCATTTATATATTGTCTCGCCCGCCGCATTTGTTGTGATTTTGCCAAACGGCATTTCTTGAAAACGAAAACCAATCACGCCAACCACCAAGACGGTCATCGCTGTTATCCATGACAAGTTAAATCGCGCATTTTCACGCACTGAGGCAAGTGGAATTAATTCTTGATCTGGACTGCGGGTTAAAGCCTGTCGGCCCAGGCGCTGCAGTTGATAAAAACCCATCAACCAAATTACTGACTCATACATGCCAACGAACATGAGGAAATAGCGCAACAAATATAAGAATGGCAATAGCCGTGGATTCCATAACAAACCGATTACTGGCAAACTCTCGCGTCCAAAGTAGACACCAAACACCAACACGACGCAATAGACACCCATCCAGATGCCGGTTCGATTGCGACGCTTGACGAACACTGCGAAACCCACGCAAGCAAAAACAAAAATCAGGACATCCCAAAAAGTTGCCAAAGGAAAATACATTTTCCAAAAAGAATCACTCGCGCCACTCGGTCTTGGTTCATATTTCATATCGGTCATATATGCGTGACCAGTCAAGAACGGCAAAACCCAAAACGAAGAAAGCAAAATTGCCGTGACAGAAATTGTTACAGCGGTGATTGTTGTCTTTTTGGTGTACCAAATTGCGGCCAGCAGCACTACTCCACCGAAAACGAACAACAAAACAATGCCGTGACTCAATGCGCCAAGAGCAAGCACAACAGCAGTCAGCATCTTGCCTCGATGTTCTTCAAAAGCTCGAATTAAAAGCCCGAAAGTCAAAATAGCTAGTGACAACGAAATTGAAAACGAAAACTCACCGGCCATTGTTGATGCGATATTGCCGCCGTAAATCGTAAAACTCTCGTCGTACAAAAAGACAACAGATGCCAATGTCAACAGTTCAGGAATCGGAAAGAGAAATTTTGCAAACTTGCCAAAAAGCCAAACGCAAACCGGCAGGGTCAAGATTCCGAGAACGGCAATAATTTTCAACGCGATGCCATACGGCAAGATCAGATCAATTAGCAAAACTGCAAGTGCGGGCAGAACCATGTAGAAGCGATACATCGGAAAACCCGAGTACCAGTCATTGCTCCAACCCGTTAAGCGAAAATGAGGCAACAAAAAATCACGCAAGAACGCCGGACCATAGACATGTGCGCCCATGTCTCCGCCAGTTGGCGTGTTGTTTCGCAATATCAACTCTGGGTGCAGGGTCATTAACAACATCAAAGTTGAACCAGCAACGATCACAGCCGAAGTAATTTGCTGAGCGGTCCAACTGCGAAAATTAATTTGCTTCACTGCGTAGAAACTCTAGTCGTGAATAGTTGTTCTTGATTAGAGCAGGGCCACGAGCAACAAACCAGTCGCATTAAACGCGACATGCGCAACAATTGACATGCCAATTCTGTGAGTTCGATGAAAACAAAAACCGAGGACGAGCGCAAACGCGAGCAGGCCGGGAAACTCGACAAGTTGAAGGTGGACGGCAGCAAACCAAACGGCAGTAATAACGACAGCAGCTGAACTTCCTAAACGGTTTTTTAATCCTGACTGAATAAAGCCGCGGTATACCAACTCTTCAACAAACGGTGCGCCAATGACAACGACCAAAATCAAAACGATCAACCATGGGCCAGTTGCGTTGTTAAATAAGTCTTGCGCTCGCTTCTCAATCAGTTCTGGAGCAAATTTTTCAGGGAACAAAACACGAAATGGCCAAGTCACAAGCCCGACGAGAACAAGCTGACCTGCGATGCCAATCGGAAGACCCCAAAGATCGACACGCCGAAACTTTAAAAAAAAGTCGCTCGAAAATCTTTGACTACCAAGTTTCTGTGAGACCAGATACAAACCGATAATGAACGGAACCCAAAGTGCAAGCGCAGAAACACCCAAGAACCACTTCGGTTCTTTGCCAGAAACTATGTCTGTGTTGCCAGTTGCCACGAGAATTGCCGAACTGACGAACAGCGCCACGAAGTAACTCGCGGTCCAAGTCAAAATGACCGTCTTTAGATTAAAAGTTTGGCTTCTTGCCGGCTCCTGCCCATAGGGCGGAGCCCACGGCGATTGGTTCATCCCGCGAGGCGGTTTGGCATTACAACTCTGAAACGGTTGCGGCGATCTTCGAGCCTCCAACCAGACGGAGCCGTAATTCTTACGCCGTGTCGATCGCACAAATCATAAGCGTGCGGATCTCGCTCGGCGGTCAAGTCATCTATCCATACCAAGGCACGACTGTATTGATAGGTCAAAGTAATTGTTGCGAGTTCGTTACATGTGCAACGTGAACAACGACGAACCATAGAGATAACAATAATTGATGAGTCATCGGCCACAGGGGATTTCAAGTCAGGCGAATACCCTGCCGAGAACGAGACATTCGCCATTGCAGGGTTTCAACATCGGGTCGTATCATTAAAAGCGTGACCAAACTTCCTCCCCCACCGCCACCAGCAAAGCCTTCGTCGTCAAAGCGTAAGCCTGCCGCCCGCAAGAAGCCTGCAAATTTTTTGAACAAGAAGTCTTCAAAAAAGACTCAAAAAAAATCAAATGTAAGTAGCGACACCGAAAAACCAAACATGCCCCGTTGGGCGACATGGGCAATCGTGGCCGTGGTCGTCTTATTGATAGCCGGACCTCGATTGTGGCCAGCATCCACCGCTACGAAAGTTTCGTACACAGAGTTTCTGGAACTTGTCAAACAAAATCAAGTGACACAAGTTCAAATCAACAATCTTTCGAATGAGATCAGCGGAACCCTCAAAGACGGCAGCGAATTCGCGACGACCGGTGCCGTGATTCTTTCTGATGCAGACGAAACTTTGCTCAAAGAAAAAGGTGTCGACTATGACTATGCGACACCGCAAGGCAACTTCTTTACGAATTTGATTCCACTTCTATTGCCATTCATTTTGATCATGGGTTTTTTCGTTTGGATGCAACGTCGAGCCATGGGTCAAGCCGGAAGCATCATGTCGATCGGTCGTAGCCGAGCCAAAAACTACAACGCCGATAAACCCGCCACTACATTTGCCGACGTTGCCGGATATGACGGCGTCAAGCAAGAGATTCGCGAGGTTGTTGACTTCTTGAAAATGCCAGAGAGCTTCAAAGAGATCGGTGCTCGCGTTCCTAAAGGTGTTTTGCTAGTTGGCCCTCCGGGCACGGGCAAAACTCTTTTCGCGCGTGCGGTGGCTGGCGAAGCAGGTGTTGGCTTTTTGTCGGTGACGGGTTCTGACTTCATGGAAATGTTCGTCGGCGTCGGCGCAAGTCGCGTGCGCGATCTCTTTCAGCAAGCCCGCAAAATGGGTAGAGCAATTATTTTCGTTGACGAAATTGACTCAATCGGACGAAAGCGTGGCGCAGGTCTTGGTGGCGGACATGACGAGCGTGAGCAGACTTTAAATCAATTGCTCGCCGAAATGGACGGATTCGAAACAACAGAAGGCGTGATTGTTATGGCGGCGACAAACCGTCCTGACATTTTGGATGCAGCACTTTTGCGACCAGGTCGCTTCGATCGTCAAGTAATAATGCCGTTGCCGGAATGTGAAGAGCGCTTGGCGATTCTGACCGTGCACTCAAAAGGCAAGCGAATGGGTACCGACGTCGTTCTCGACACGATGGCCAAAGCAACACCAGGAATGAGTGGCGCAGATCTTGCAAACCTTGTCAATGAATCGGCGTTGCTCGCCGTGCGTCGAGGCTCAAAAGTTATTGAACACATCGACTTCGAAAATGCCCGTGACCGAGTGATCATGGGTGCTCGTCGTGAAAGTTTGATCCTTAACGCCGAAGAAAAACGAGCAACTGCATATCACGAAGGTGGTCACGCGGTTCTTGCAACTGTTCTACCCCACAGTGATCCACTGCACAAAGTGACGATCTTGCCGCGTGGCATGGCGCTTGGTGTTACATGGACTCTGCCAGAAGAGCGACATACATATTCTCGTGACTACTTCAAAGACATGATCTGCAAAGCCATGGGTGGCCGTGTTGCAGAAATGATTGTGTTTGGTCATTTGAATAGTGGCGCCGCAAACGACCTCGAGCAGGCAACTTCAATTGCGCGACGAATGGTGCGCGAATGGGGAATGAGCGACGCGGTTGGCCCAATGGCCTGGAGTTCGCAGCAGCAGGTCTTTTTAGGCGAAGACTTGATGACTAACGGTCGCGAATACTCAGACGAGACCGCTCGAATGATCGACTCAGAAATTGGATTAATCCTTCGCGAGCAAGAAGCCCGCGCAAAAGTCTTGCTCGAAAAGAATCGTGCAGGTCTTGATCTTGTGGCTCAGAGCCTGCTCGAGCAAGAAACTATCGACGGCGCGACCGTTGCTCGCCTTGTTCAAGACGGACTCGGCAGACCACAAATTGTTGAGCCATCGCCTGGCGCACCAAAAAAATCTAACGAATCAAGCGAAAACTAATTAGTCAAACTGTCGTGAGTTGCATCACGACACGAAGCGACATCGTTTAACACTTGCGGATCACGGCACTTTGCCAGTGCTGCCCATAAGTCAGTAGCGGTGATCGGACCAACCGTTGCAAATCGCACAACCCCAGATTGATCTGCAATAACTGTTGTTGGCACCGAGTCAATTTGATATCGCTTGTGTAATTCACGCATCTCAACAAAGTCAATTATCTGCACGGCAACTTCTTTGCTTGCGAGAACTTGAGCCTTAGTCGCTACGTCTTTGCACGCATCACATGTCGAAGAGGTGAAAATTGCGACAAGCCAATTTTTTTGTGTCGCGTCAAAGTCGCTTCTATCAACCTGGTGCGGCACCACACCTTGAGCTTGCGCCGGAGCATCTGGCTTTCGGCGACGCAACACAACACTTAGAACGGCTGCGGTTAATAAAACAGCGACCGCGACGAGCGTTTGCACTATTTGCCACCCTGCGCATTGGTGATGCCGGCAGATCGATATGGCAAACCCGGCACGCTTGAGAAACCGACAAGGTCGTGACCGCGCGTGATTTCGCGTTGCACCACGATCTCGTTGTCTGACTCGACGAGAATCTGCAACAGACCAGCAGTTGGTGGAACTTTGACTTCAAGAACGGCAGCAGAACCCAACTGAACTGTTTCAAATCCTTCAATCGCAACAGCACCAGCTGGCCCAACAGTTGAAATCTTCAACGTGCTCGCCAACGAAGTTGCATTCACGATAATTAGCGAGCCACCTACAGCTGTGACTCCGCTTGGAATTGTCCAAACACGCGACGGAGATCCAGATGGGGTACCAAAAGTAACAGTCGTGCCAGTGCTTTTTTCAACTTTGCGAGTTAAGACCTGTTCGACAACAACAAATTCAACCGAAGAGTCGTCAACACTTGTCACGAAGTCATCGGTGATACTTGTAACGAGAATTCCATATCTGCCGTTCGTGATTGCGGGCAAACTTGATGTCTCTAATGTGGTCACTCGCCCAGCAGGAATCGTCAATACAAGTGGCTCTCGAAATATCTCATCGGTGTCACCCGTCAAAAAAGCAACGCTCACCGCTTTGTCTTGATCTGTTGGATTAAAAACAACTATCTCTTCATCGGTATCTAGATTCTTTTGTCCTCCAGCAAACCACCATTGACGACTCGTGGCCGGAGCACCGAGCGAACTCGAATAACCGAGTCGCCCCCGACCTAAAAAGTGCTCGAGTTTGCCGGCAACAAAACGACCAGACGATGCACGAATCGAAACAGCAAGAACTGCCTCATTACGAGCACCCTCGTCACCCATCGACAACGAATAAACACTTTCAGGTTCAATGATGATGCCCTTGAGTGACGCGGGGTCACGTTTGCCCTCAGCAGTAACAAAACTGACATCTACAACAGTCGAATCCGGAAATGGATTCGTAAGCAAAATATTGAACAGGCTCTCTGCCCCAGTAAATCCGTCAGCGAAGAACCAACGATCAGACGGCTTGTTCGCACACAAAGCCACCGAGTCACCAGCAGGATGAATTATTCGCTGCTCGACTGCAGCACCACCATTGTCGAGTTCAACAATCGCGCTCACATACCTGCTCTTGCGACCGCCCGTTGCATCAAAGACACTTCTCGTAAATGGCTGAACAACCAGAACGGCAGAGGCCGCAGGTTTGTCGGTCGAGAGGTAGGTGATTTTGCCCGTAACGGGAATGTCCGAAGAGTTTGCGACGATGATTTCACTCGTGACAGTTTTTTCGGACGCGGGCACACCAGGACAGAACCAAGAAGACGAGGTCTGCAAGATGCCAGCAACACTCGGCATTGACGAAACGCCAAACATATTCTCTGAAACCTGATCGACATCGGCACTTGATTCGGCTTTGCCAGCTTGGTTGACAAAAACTGCTGCGACTAGCGCCAAATCAACCGCAATAAGAGCAAAGGCAAATCTCCACTGAATTTTTCTCATCTATTTGCCAAATCTATTTTTTGTTCGGGTTGAGCCGGATCGGTAATCAATTTCACCCGTTGTGAACCAATTTTTTGCATACGACCACGGAAGCGTGAAATATTTGCCGCCAAAATCAATAGAGCCAGCCATGCAAGTGCTTGCAAAATTAAAAACACATACCTTTGTATTGAAGTTTGATACTCCAGGCTCGCTACTCCTGCTATCGGAGCATCAAAAGCAGTCGAAGCACCAAATGCAACTCGTGGTGTGAGCTGTGCTCCATCAACGACCAAATGCCATCGTGAATCAAACGGGACTGCAACATGCACTGTGCCACCTGCAAATTGGGTTCTAGCAGTTTTGTCGGCCACAGAATTTTCGTCTACGACCAATGGACTAACTGACTTGAGATTTTGGCTGGTGAGAGCAACGTCACTCGCCTGCTGACTGGCCATAGACGACTCTTCGTCCAAGACACTGACAATTGGCAACCACGAGACATTTTCAAAGATCACTAAATCTCGCGCAAAATAAGTGCGGCGAAGATCAAGTTGATTTGACAAAGACTCGACCAATTTTTGAGCGGCCAACGAAGGTTGTTCACCAAGTGGCACCACGAAATAGCGAACTGCGAGCGGCGACATCAAGCGACCGACCCGAATCGTGTCGTTGGCAACTAGAGATTCAAGTGCGCGTTGTGCGGCAACATTCATCGGCGTTTCTTGCGGTGCCCAAATTGAAGTGAAATTCACCGGGCCATCGTCTGCAACACCATATGAGACTTCGCCGTTAACCGCGTTGGTTGATACTGGCAACAGATCGCGATCCCCCACAAACAAAGTTCGATAGTTGCCCTCGCTTGGGTTGTCTGGCAGTTGCACAAGCAATTGCGAAACTGAAGTCTTGGGCTGATTCCATCTACCGTCAGTAACACTTAGAAGAGTTGGCGCGATCATGAGCGCAATTGAAATCGGCACCAGCAGACTCAGCGACCTGCGCCAATCAGATGAACGACTCAGATTTGTTTCAGCGAAAACGCTCAGACAGGTTGCAACAGAGATGGCCAGACCGCACGCCACGATTGCCAGCATTGCTGATGGTTGAGGTATCGCGAACGGAAGTTTTCCTTGATCATCAAGCACCACAAGCAGCAAGCCGAATGTCACGAATACTGCAGCGCGAATTGCCCAAAGCCTGCGCCATGAAGTGGCGACGATCAAAGCACAGACAACACAAAAGTATCCGGCAACTACCAAAAAGCCGCCACGCATATTGCCCAGGTCAAGTCGTGCGAGCGAACCTAGACCAATCTCGCGATTTGAAATACCTTGATCACCTGCAAGTAGTTGCCACCATGATTTTGAGACAAAATGCATTGACCACGGAAGGTTGATGAAGATTGCGCCGATCAAACTGATAAAGCCGATTGACGCAACACTTAGCAAATCTTTTAATAAAACACCACCAAGCCACGATGAAAAGATCCAAAGCAGAATCATTATCAATGCAACGATTGCAATACTCGGCGTGAAGGCAAAAACAAGACCAAGGATCAACGTCAAGCCCGCAACAAGTTGAGTGCGACGAACCAAGCCTTGCGCTTGAGCATCTTGATATCGATTCAAAATGTCGAGCAACCATGGCGCAGCCGCGATGCACAACAACGCAGAAAGTCGGCCCCGCGAAATCGCCTCAAATGAAAGCGGAAGCGCCGCATAAACCACAGCACCTGCAAGCCGCACGCGAGTGTTGGCAAATGCACCACAAAGACGCCACATACCAAATAGTCCGATGAACAGTGATCCAACGATCATCAGAGTTTGAATGAGGGCAAGATTGCCGAAAAGCAGAAACGAGCCAATCGACACTAAACCGATTCCGGTTGGGTTTGCTGACGCTTCACCAAAGCCGCTTGACCACCAACCTGAGAGAAAACTTGAAAACAACGAGCCCGATGTGAGTGACCCATTTTCAAACGGCAACATTTCGCCAATCGCGCGAGAAGAGTCAGTAATAATTTGACGACTGCCAAAAATTATCAAAAAGAAAACAGCTAATAGCGTTGTGCCGGCCGTTCGTGTTGAGCTTTGCTTCCATCTCTTTTTTGTGTCAACGAGCGACGCAATTTCGATTGAGGCCACTGCTCGGCGGTGCCGAATGAAACGAGTAACTCGGGCTGAACCCTTGACTTGCAGTTTGGCAATCTCACTTGCGGCCACACGACGCAACGGGCGAACTTCTCGCCTTCTACGCCAGACATAAGCCCCATCTATAACCAGTGCAAGTGTCGACCTAAGACCCGCGAGCGACTCGCGAAATGAACCAGTGAAAACGCCGACGACCGTTTCAACAGTCGAAGTAAGCAGCATCTGTAGCCACACAAGCGGCAACCGAAAGCGACTCGTAAGTGTGGCAACGGTTCGTGCGCGGTGTTGTGCGACAACGCCACGCGAGACCGAATTTGGTGAGCGCCCCGCAAAGTTGTTTAAGTGCTTGGCAACTGCCGTTGGCGAGACAATCACTCGCGCTCCGCTCAGATGAGCCCGCCAACAGAATTCAAGATCCTCACCGAAAAACGAAATGTCTTGACTGAATCCGTTCAGTTCACGGAAAATATCTGATCGCACCAGCATGCAAGCTGAACTTACGAAGAACACATCACGAACCGAGTCGTGTTGTTCTTGATCACGTTCATTTCGCTCAATGAACGGATCGATCTCGCCACAACGATCGATGCCAAAGCCGACTGACTGCAAAATTGTTGGATTCTGCCAGTCCACGAGCTTTGGTCCGACGACTGCTGCGTTTGAAATAAAGAGTTCTTGAACCAAGATTCGCAGAGTTGAAGGATTTAAAGCGACGTCGTCGTGCATAATGCAAAACAAGCCGCCTTCACCTTCGACGATGCGTTGAAGCTCGTTAACTTGCCGACCAAAACCAGGGTTACCTTCAACAATTCGGACAACTGCATTGGGCAACACGTCAGTGATCTGTCGCGACACGAGATTGGCTTGCGTGGTGTCGGCACCCGACTCGGTAATCGGAGTAGTTAAGAAAAAGACATGGCTGATGTTCGGGTAATCCTGGGCGGCCAGACATGCAAGAACTTCTTCAAACCAAGCCCCAGGCTGATGCACCACCATTGCAGTAACAACTGGTGGCGCAGTGACTGATTGGCTCTGAGATTCTTCTACTGGCTCATTGCTCACGATGCCATAAGACTACTAATTCGGCACTGACTACTAACCTTGATCACGATGTCGCAACAATCTGCCAATTCATCGTTGCCGACTGACAACAAGCGCAGCGCTATTCCTGAAGGCACACTCTCGATAGGCATCGGCCTCTTGGTTGCTGGTGTGACTATTTACATATTTTTTAAAATTGGTCAACAAGCTCTTGGTCAAGAGAAATTTAAGCCCCTCGTATCGCTTTGGTTCGTGATGTTTGCAATCGCTCCCGGATTCTTTTTGCCGATTGAGCAAGAACTGAGTCGGGCGGTCGCCCATCGCCGAGCCCTAAATCAAGGTGTCGGGCCAGTTGTCAAAAAAGTTGCATTGCTTTGTGTCGTAACCGTTGTCTTTCTGTTGGCGCTAATTCTTTTGCTCTCACCAATGATCAATGACAACTTATTTGAAGGCAACGTTATTATCACGGTGAGTTTGGCGATAGCAATCGTCACATATGGCGCTCTTTATTTCACCAAAGGTCTCTCTTCTGGTCTCGGAAAGTTTTCTGCATACGGCTTTATCGTTGGCGCCGATGGTGCAATTCGTGTTTTAGCGTGCACGGCACTTTTGCTTCTCGGTGTAACTCAACTGTCGGCATATTCACTGATAATTGTCATTACTCCGATCATCGGTGTGATGATCGTACTTTTGGCGGGTCAACTCAAAACCGAATCTGGGCCACCAGCTACTTGGTCAGAAATAACAGAGAATCTTGTCTGGTTATTGGGTGGCTCTATCTTTGCTGCAGCGCTCGTGAACGCAGGCCCATTAACTGTCGACATTCTGGGTGACTCACAAGACGCAATTCGTGTCACACAATTCGGCAACGCTGTTTTGCTGACACGCGTGCCGTTGTTTTTGTTCCAAGCAGTTCAAGCGGCACTCTTGCCACGCCTCACTCGGTTGGCAGCGCGTGGAGATCTAGTCGAATTTAAGATTGGATTCCGACGTTTGGTTGTGCTCGTGATTGGTGTCGGCGTATTTGGCACTATTGGTGCTTTTTTGTTTGGACCGTTCTTTTTGGATTTGGTTTATGGCGGCGGAATTGATCGACGCACACTCACACTTCTGGCTCTTGCAAGCGCCATTTACATGATGGCACTCGCGATTGCCCAAGCAGTTATCGCCTTGCGCGGCCATCGGCTTGTTGCTCTTGGTTGGCTCTTGTCGTTTTTAAGTTACGTGATATGCGCCTGGAAGGTAAGCCAAGACTTGTTTTTGCGGGTTGAAGTTGCTCTCGTTGTCAGTTCAACTGTTGCTTTAGTTTCATTTGCTTTGAGTCTGAAAGCCCTGTTGAAGTCGGGTGCAACCGTAGATATCGAGTCAGTAACTACAGCAGTTTAAAAAACTTAAATAGCCGAAAAACTATTTTGAGCGCTTCGTCTCGTAATCAATATCGTGGCGAACCATCATCTCGATCAAAGAATTAAAGTCGACTTTTGGCTGCCAGCCAAGTTTTGCTTTTGCTTTGCTTGCATCACCGATCAGCAAATCAACTTCGGCGGGACGGAAAAATCTCTGATCTTGACGAACATATTGTCGCCAGTCTTTTAACCCGGCTGCAGTAAACGCGACTTCAAGCAATTGCTCGATTGAATTTGTTTTGCCGGTCGCAATGACGAAGTCGTCTGGCTTTGGTTGCTGAAGCATCATCCACATTGCTTCGACGTAATCGCCCGCATAGCCCCAGTCACGTTTGGCTTCAAGATTGCCCAAGACGATTTCGCTTTGCAGACCAAGTTTGATTCGTGCAACTGAGTTAGTGATCTTGCGTGTAACGAATTCGAGCCCGCGGCGCGGACCTTCATGGTTGAACAAAATACCTGAGCATGCGAACATGTCGTAGCTCTCGCGATAGTTCACGGTGATGTCGTGGGCGAATACTTTTGCCACACCGTACGGCGAACGCGGGTGAAACGGCGTCATTTCTGTTTGCGGAGTTTCACGAACTTTGCCAAACATTTCTGACGATGACGCTTGGTAGAAACGAATTGGATTCTTTCGCGCACCACCAACCAGGCGAATTGCTTCAAGCATTCGCAAGACACCGAGACCCGTAATGTTGCCGGTTAGTTCGGCTTGATTAAACGACATCGCAACAAACGAAATCGCGCCAAGGTTGTAGACCTCGTCTGGTTGCGACATTTCAAGCGCACTGACGAGACTTGAAAAATCGGCGAGGTCACCCGGTACGAGTTGCACGAATGGAAACTCGTCGCGAATCGATTCGGCCTTGGGGTTGTTTTGCCCTTTGACTAGACCGAAGACCTCATATCCCTTTGTGTGCAAAAACTCGGCGAGGTGTCGACCGTCTTGACCGGTGATGCCTGTGATCAGTGCTCTTGCCATAACGACTATTTAATCTAGTGGCTAACAGACAACTGTCTGCGTACGCTCAATGTTGTGATTGCGAATAAAAGTTCACTCTCAATTGTTGTGCTCGCTGGCGGCGTCGGAGCAGCAAGATTTTTACGTGGCTTAGCACTGGTCAACGAAGCGAAAACCACGACAGCACTTGTCAACACTGGTGACGACACTGTGTTGCACGGACTCAACATTTCGCCCGATATTGACACTGTGATTTATACGCTCGCAAACGCAATTGACGGCGAACGCGGGTGGGGTCTGAGCAATGAATCTTGGCGCGCAATGGATGCACTAAAGAGATATGCAAAAGTGCGCCCTGCTGGCTCGGTTGCCGCGCCCGATTGGTTCAACTTGGGTGATCAAGATTTGGCGACGCACTTTTATCGAACATCGCGCCGCGCAGAAGGTGCCGACGCTTGGCAGATAACTAGAGAAATCGCTTCAGCCTGGTCACTTGAACAGCAAATTGTGCCGATGACAAATCAAGATGTTGCAACAGTCGTTGAACTGGCCCAAGACTGCCCAGCCGGTAAAGCCGGCGAAGAAATCAGCTTTCAAGAATATTTCGTGAAACACAAACACCAAATTGCAATACGCTCGGTTCGATTTGTCGGTATTGAAAACGCCAAACCAAATGCTCTTGACCAACTTGCTGATGCTGATGTGATTGTGATTGCACCGTCGAATCCAATTGTTTCAATTGGTCCAATTCGTGCAATGCCGCGAGTAGACGAAACGCTCACAAAAGTTCGAAGTAAAGTTGTGGCAATTTCGCCGATCGTAGGAGGTCACGCAATAAAAGGCCCTGCCGAGCGAATGCTCAACGAACTTGGCCACGAGTCGTCGGCACTGGGTGTCGCCCGCATGTACGCGTCAATTGCTGCAACTCTTATCATTGACAACGTGGACGCCCATTTGAAGCCAGCAATTGAATCACTCGGGGTCAACTGTGTCGTAACAAACACGATCATGTCTAGCCCTGAAGTTTCTAGTGCTCTCGCACAAACGACCATTTCGTCTGCGGTCAACAATTCAAAAGCTGCAAACAAATAATCATGGCTCGACTCACAATTTGGGGAGTTGAAGGCATCGGTGAAATTTCACCGCAAGACCAACTAGGCGAAATTATCGCCGATGCTTGTCGCCAAGCGCCAAATGGTCCATTGCTCGACGATGACGTGCTGGTCGTGACTCAAAAGATCGTCTCAAAAGCCGAAGGCCGTCTTGTACCGATTGATGCCAACGATCCCCTAAGCCACAAACATCTCGTCGAACAAGAAGCAGTGCGAATAGTGCGTCGTCGGGGTGATTTGATAATTACCGAAACAAAACACGGTTTTATCTGCGCAAATAGTGGCATTGACCTGTCGAACATCGAACGCGGATACGCGGCGTTGTTGCCGATTGATAGCGACAAGTCGGCAAGAAGAATTCGTGACATCATTCGCGCCAAACACGGCGTGAACGTTGGCGTTGTCATCAGCGACACTTTTGGTCGGCCGTGGCGCAAAGGTTTGACTGATGTTGCAATTGGCATCGCCGGTATCGCCGGAGTGGTCGACCTTCGGGGCACTCCTGATTCTTTGGGTCGAATTATGCAAGTTACCGAAGTTGCTGTCGCCGACGAATTAGCAAGTGCTGCCGAACTTGTAATGGGCAAGTCTTCTGGTGTGCCGGTTGCAGTTATTCGTGGCGCGGATAAAGAGTGGTTTCGCGACTCAAAAATCAGCGAGCTGGTGCGACCACCTCAAGAAGATTTGTTTCGCTGATTATTTTTTGCGTCCGAGCAATTCGTCGACGCCCGACTCAAGAGATGTCCAATGCGACCAACCAAGTTGAATGCGAGCACGAGTTGCATTAACCGCATTACGTTGCAAGTCAGCGTGACGCGCAGACTCATAGGTTTCTTGCAACGTCGTCTGACTGCCAACCAGGTGCCACAAGTCGTTGATCGTTGTTTGCACACCCGTGCCGACGTTGATCACCAATCCGCCACCTTTGTTTATCGCGCGCGCAAGTGCGTCAACTGCATCATCGATGAAAAGAAAATCTCGCGTCTGTCGACCGTTGCCACAAATCACAGGCGAAGTTTGGTTGACCACCGCATTGGTGAACGCGGCAACTACCCCATCGCTCGACCGTTGGCGTGAACCGTAAACATTTGTCATAGCAAGAGCAGTGAACTCAACGTCGTAGCTTTCGCGATAGACGGTGAGCAAATCGACCAACGTGTTCGCCATGACGTGCGCGACACCCATCGGGTCTGACTTGCGACCTTCTTTGACCGGCAACTGCCGCGCGGGAACTTCGCCGTAAAGCAAGCCCGCTGGTAGCGCCACCACAACTTTTTTTACCGCGTAGCGACGCGCCGCTTCAAGTACGGCAAGAAGCAAAGTTGCAGAACGCAACATCTCGTTGGTGCGCGTTGCGCCTGTCGGCAACAATGCCAAGTGATAAATGACCGATGGTCGGCGCAATGCGATTAATTCTGAAAATTCTGGTGCCGCAACATCGAGATGGTGAAATCTCAATGTTCCGCCCGAGGCGCGAGCGGAACTCAAGTTGGCAAGAGATCCCACCGAAAGATCGTCTACAACTTCAACGCTGTGGCCGTCAGCCAGAAGACGATCAACTAGATGTGACCCGACGAAACCGGCTCCGCCGCAGACCAAGACGCCGTTAATTTGTGCCATTAGGTTCTTTCAGTTTGGATCGGGAACTTTGGCATCACGCAATACTGCGCCAGATCGGACGTCGCCGTCAATACCAACCAGACATGAGGTGACTTCGGCAAATGAACCAATATGACCCATCACCGCACTATCTATAACTACGGCATTCGCTTCAACCTTGGCGCCATTGAGCAGAACTGAGCGCACGACTTGAGCGTTCTCGCCCACTTTGCAATCGTCGGCAATCATGCTTTGTGAAATTGTTGCTGATTTTGCAATTTCTGCTTTCGTGCTGACAGCCATGACCAAATAGCCGTGTTCGCGTTGCAACAGATCGAGATTGGCACGAACATAAGTATCAGGGCGACCTGCGTCAATCCAATAGTCGTCGGTTGCAAAACCAAAAAGTTGTTTGTCAACAACCATTTCAGGAAATGTTGCGCGTTCGATTGACAATGGCGCAACTCCTGGCATGCGATCAAGAACCGACGCTTCAAAAACATAAGTTCCGGCGTTCACATTGCGCGAGTTTGACTGACCCGGCAAAGGCTTTTCAACAAAACGAAGCACACGACCATCGGCTTGCGTCTCGACAACGCCATACTGCGAAGGATCTTCGACTGGAGTGAGATGAATTGTTCCTTGCGCTCCCGCCGAACGATGAAACTCGACTAGTTCAGAAATATCTAAGTCAGTCAACACATCGCCGTTGGCGACAAGAAAAGTTTCACCACGAGTATGAATGCCGGCCTCTCGCGCGGCAAACCCGATTGCGCCCGCAGTATCTAATGGTCGATCTTCGACTGCATAAGTTAATTTGACACCAGCACAAATGTTTGCGGGAAACGCCTCAAGAAACGGTTCGGGTTTGAAACCGAGCGACAAAACTGCGTTTGTTACGCCACCTTTCGCTAACGACGTCATCAACCGCTCAAGAAGTGGCAAGTTTCCGATCGGTAATAGAGGTTTTGGCGTCGCCAACGTCAACGGTCGCAATCTCGTGCCGAACCCACCAACTAGCACGACTGCGTGCATTTGTCGATCTTCTCCGATTTTTGTTGTTAACCCGTGATCAGAAGATCAAGGTCTGTGACCGTCACTGGTTGTGGCACTTCAACATCTTTTGCCACGAAAGCCAAAGTGATCGCCATGCCATTGCCAGTCAAACGCACATTGCCGAGCTCGGCAATTGAAACTTTAGATGACTCATTTTTCGTATCCCAGACGACGACCTGCACGGTTGCATCTTTGTCGCCACACTTGGTGTCAATCTCGGTAATTTTCTCACCATTATTCAAAGTCGAAGGAAACTCGATTGAATCGTTCGTTACTTTCAAACCGTAAAGCTCAAAAATTGTTTCAAGTTTTGCGCGACGCTCGCCAGACAACACTTGTGGCTCCCAGCGCACAACACCTGGCGATTCAATAAAGGCACCTGGCTTCACAGTTGCGATGTCTTGACCTAATTGGGTCGCATCTGGCAAGTTCTCGATGAATGCATCACACTTATAGATGCCGAACGCTGTGAAGTAGGTCTGCTTTGCTGTGTCGAGTGCGCTCACTCGTTCTTGGCTTTGACGGGCATAGGCAATAAGGCCGACACCAAGCACGACAATCACGAAGATCATCGTCGGAAACAAAGAGCCACCCTGCATTCGAACTTTTCGACCCTTGCGATTTTTGCTGGCTTCAGCCAGACGGGCGATTTTTTTCGCTGAAGATGAGGTAGCCACGAAGAAGAAATGCTACAGGCTTATCGCGTGTACAAGGCTTCGTAACGCTGCGCAACCGACTGGGGCGAAGCATGCCCCTCAACCCATTTTCGCCCGCGTAGACCCATTTCTTCAAGAGTTTTACGGTCGGCAATTAACGCAGAAATTGCGGATACAAACGCCTGCGAATTGTCAGGCTCAACGCAAACTCCGGCATTCGATGCCGCCAATATTCGAGGCACTTCAGTATCTAGATCAATTGCTGCACAAATCGGACGAGCCGCGGCAAGTATCGAATAAGTTTTAGATGGCACGCTGACTGAACCCAAACCACGACGCAGTGGCACAACGTGAAGATCACCAGTTGCCAGTACTTCACTCAAGCGTGAGACATCTTGGTAGTCGCCAAACTTGACATTGACCAAACCTTGCGCCGCCATCTCGAGAGATTTGCGTGCCGCACCTTCACCATTAATCAAAACGATCACATCTGGAATCGCTCGTGCAGTTTCAATCAACAGCTCAAGCGATTGAGAAAAACCAACATTGCCGGCATACATCACGACAAGAGATTCGTCGATGCCGAGTTCGCGTCTGTAACTAGTCATTCGAGACATCGGCATGATCGCTTGAGTGTCTACAAAATTTGGAATCACCTTGACGCGTCGATGAAACTTCTGATCAAGTTTGCGCTGCACGTTGTTCGCCAAGTCATCAGATAACAGCACCACCGAATCTGAGCGCTTATAACTCACCCGCTCAAGCCATGACGCCGCTGCGATCACCCGTTTATTCGTGATCGCCCCAGTCTCGATTGCCGCATCAGGAAACACATCTTGAATATTAAAAACCAGTTTTCCACCTCTAAAGAGTTTTGTGTGCCAACCAATTAGACCCAGCGTGAGCGGTGGTGACATGGCGAGCACTCCATCAACTCGACGCCAAAACCCGCCAGCGAACAAAGCGCGCAAACCGACAAAGTAACTAAACAGAACGAAGCCCACCGCGCGACGAATCAAGTTGCTCTTTGTTCGACCGGCAAACGGTTGTACACGAGTGATTGAACCCCATGTAGTTTTCTCAACGCGCCACAATGCGCCAGACCAGCCAGCTTCAACTTGATGTTTGCGATACCACGGCAACGAAGTGACAACATGCAATTGATGACCGCGGGCTGCGAGTTCATGCACGATTCTTGTCATCACTACACCGGTCGGCGCCATGTCTGGCTCAAAGTGTGGACACAAAACAATTAGTCGCAACTTTTTTGTCATGAATTTGTCGCCTCGTAAGCCAGCGCTAAATCTTTACCCGAGTTGACAATCGAGAAAAACTCTGCCCTAAGTTTTCCGGCTTTGACCAGCGTCTCTTTCTTGCTTGCCACAACATCTAGAGAATCAGCCCAGATCTCGACTTTGAGTGAAAGTACAAGACCAGCATCACCGACGATCTCTGGCAGAGCCGCACAGTCGCTGGCAATAACTGGCGTTCCAAGTTGCATTGCCTCAATGACTGGTGCACCGAAACCTTCATACAAACTCGGAAAAACCAACGCTCTAGAGAGTTTGAGCAAGCCGTCGCGATCATCGTCAGTGACACGACCGATGCGCACAACTCGATCATCTAGATTCAACCGCCGCACTTCGCGCATAAAGTCAACTTCACTACGACCTTGACCGCCTGCACAGACCAAAACGAGGTTCTTGTCAACCCAATGAGACTTCATCAGTTGCAACAAGAACTTGTGATTTTTGTGCGGATGAGTTACTGCAGGCAGAAATATCACATCTTTGTTTTCGAGTCGAAGCCTGCGGCGTAACTCTTGCTCGCTCGTGGCCGACTTACCGAGTTGATCGTCAATGCCGTGACGCACAACATGCACTTTGCTCGGCGCAATTGCAAACTTCTCAATCAGTCTCTGGCGAACATATTCGCTTGGCGTGGTGACTATTGATGCTCTGACGAGAGATCTTGGCACTACTTTGCGCAAATACGTAAGTCGCAGGCGACTGAAATTTTCTGGAAATGAAAGATATTGCACGTCATGAACTGTCAGAACGGTCGACTTTCCGGCAAAGCGTGGCATCGTTCCACCGCCGTGATGAACTACATCAAATTTGCGCACCTTGAAAGCAAGCCAAGTCTGCTCAAGAAGAATTCTCAACGCTCGCGCACCACCATGTTTAGGAGCTTCGATGTATTCATAAATTGCTGCAAGTTCGGGATGATTTTTGCCGAAACCAGATTGAACAAACAACGTCACCGCGAATTTTTGTTGATTGCACATCTCTAGTCCCAGTAGTTGTCGAATCAAATATTCTTGCGACCCGCCGACTTGCCCGCTACGCAACCAAAGCAAGTTCACACCGACTTTCAAAGTCACTGCACCACCCGCTCATAAACTTCGACTGTTTTTTGTGCCGTGGCCTGCCAAGTCATTTCGCTGGCTCGCTTGCGGCCCAATTGCGACAACTCGGCTTTGTGGCTTATCGCTTGAGTGATGCCGGCCGCAATGCTTTCAATGTTCAGCGGGTCAACCAACACGGCGGCGTTACCCGACACTTCTTGTGTTGAAGAACCTTTGCTCGTCACGACTGGCGTTCCGTAACTCATGGCCTCGAGAATTGGCAAACCAAAACCTTCCATCAAAGATGGATAACAAAGAACTTGTGCCCCGGCATAAATTGCCCCAAGATCACTGGGCTGAACAAAACCGGCGAAGTGCACCCGCATCTTTGTCTTGCTCGTCAAGTTTTCTGCTTCGGGCACATCACCCCAACCGGTAGACCCGACAACAACAAGATCTGGCACCGAATCACCAAGAATTTCAAGTGCATCAATCAATTGACTTAAATTTTTACGCGGCTCAAGTGTGCCGACAAACAGCAAATATTCGTCGGGTAATTTGTAACGAGTCTTAACTTGATCTCGGCTAGTCATGACCATTGGGGCAACTACTCCGAGTGGAACATGTTCAAGTCGATCTCGAGAGAAACCATATTCGGCGCAGTCTTCAAGCGTGGACTGAGACGAGCACAACAAAACATCGGCGCGCTCAAGCAGAATTTTGAGACTGCGGCGAAACACCGAGTTGCCGCGTCGGCTAAAAAACTGTGGATACTTCAAAAAAGCAAGATCGTGAATCGTCGCCACCATTTTTGATTTACTAGCAAACGGAATTATCGAAGTGCAATGCAATAGATCAACTTGACCTGTTGCCTGTTCTACTTTCGGAAAGCCAAATCGCATTGAAGACTCGTAAAGTGCCGCACCGCTCAAGAAAAGTTGCTCGACATTTATGGGCGGCTGATATGCGTCTTGTGGCGCAGTTTTGTGTCGACCGGCAAAACCGATCAGCTGAATGTCTCGACGCAAGTTTGGCAGCACGCGGGCGAGTTCAATCGCTGCGGTCGCTGTGCCTCCTGGTACGCGATGCCAGCACTGTTCCAAAGAGTAGGCCACACGCATTCCTTCTATTCTGCCCGCGTTGGCTTGATAATTGGCGCAAAGCCCTTACGGCTAAAGACAACAGGCTTTGGGTCGTACGATGTGAGTAGCCATATGAACGAAAAATCTTCGTCGACTACATCTTGGACTTCGTCCAATACATTTTGGAAAAATCGCAAAGTTCTTGTCACCGGAGGCAATGGCTTTTTAGGTCGCAACGTTGTTGCCGCGTTTAGTTCGGCTGGCGCAAACGTAATTGCACCCACACACAAGCAAGCCGACTTAACCGTGCCAGGAGTCGCCCTAGATCTGTTTCAAAAACACAAGCCGAGCCACGTTGTGCACCTTGCTGCTCGGGTTGGTGGCATTGGTTATAACCAAGTTGCACCTGCACCGCTCTACCTTGACAACTTGATGATGGGTACGCACACGATTGAAGCAGCAAGAGTTGCCGGAGTTGAAAAAACAATTCTGCTTGGCACGGTTTGTAGTTATCCGAAATTTACGCCAGTTCCATTTCGTGAAGAATCAATTTGGGACGGCTACCCCGAAGAGACGAACGCCCCCTACGGGATTGCAAAAAAAGCACTACTGATTCATGCCCAGGTAAATGCCCAACAATACGGACAAAAGTTTGCTTTCTTGATTCCGACAAATCTGTTTGGACCTGGCGACAAATTTCATCCTGACGTGTCTCATGTGATTCCGGCTTTGATCAAAAAATGTGTCGAAGCAAAAGAACAAAAGCTAGACAAGATCGCTGTCTGGGGAACCGGATCGGCAAGTCGCGACTATTTATATGTCAAAGATGCGGCTCGCGCAATTCTGCTGGCTAGCGAACTTCACGACTCAACCGAGCCACTCAACCTTGGCAACAACCGAGAGATCACAATTCGCGAGACCGCCGAGACGATTGCGCGAATCGTCGGCTTTGCCGGAGAACTTGTCTGGGATTCTTCACGCCCTGATGGCCAACCTCGTCGCCGAGTAGACGCATCGCGCGCTGAACGCGAATTGGGATGGCATGCAACGACTGATTTCGAAAACGGGTTGCATGAAACAGTGAACTGGTTTCTTGCGAATCGTCAAGAAGCACTAACACTCTCTTCATAGTCAAGTGACGTTTCCCCCACCGCAAGTTCCGCCGCCGTTACCACCGTTACCAAGAGCCGCGCAGTCGGCACCAAGAAAACCCAGAGCACGTCGAAATAACTATCGCCAACCAGGCAGTAAGCCGACCGTTACAAACGCGGTCATCTCGATCAATGTTGGTCTTTACTTGTGGATGTCGCTTTCGGGGTTCGACAAGACGTCAATAAATTTTGTTATCTCACGTCAGTTTCTAGAACAGGGCGACTGGTACCGGCTGCTCAGTTGTGGCTTTGTCCATTTTGGTGTCTTTCACTTAGCGATGAACATGTTGTTGGCATATCAACTCGGCCAAATGTTCGAACAGAAAATTGGGTCACTGCGCTTTGGTCTGCTTTATTTCACTTCGCTGTTGGGCGGTTCGGTGGGCGCTTTGATTATGAGTCCAGAGGCAATAACCGGTGGCGCATCTGGCGCCGTTTTTGGTCTGATGGCAGCCTCATTTTTTGGCATGCGCCAACAAGGAATCAATCCGCTTCAAACAGGTCTAGGTCTGACTTTTGTTTTGAACATTGTGATCACCTTGGCGATACCGGGCATCTCAATTGGCGGGCACTTCGGCGGAGCCGCAATAGGTGCGCTCTGTGGGCTGTTTGTTTTGACTCCAACCAAACGCTCTTTGCCAAAATTTGTTGAGATCGGGGCGCCACTCGTAATTAGTGTCGCCCTGATTCTTGTGGCAGTGAATTTCGTAAACGCGTAACACCCTTTAGTTACCCTCGGCAAATAAATTCGAGCACGAATTCAACAAACGTATTCAACGACGAAACGAGATCTAATGCTTCATACAATTACGCCACCAATTGACGTGCCACGCGCGCAACTTGACCCAATCACAACACTGGCCGAAAAACTCAGTGTGTTTGCGCTTGCAATTTCACGACCACTTCGCAACGAGACGGTCGTTTTATGCACCGATCACCAACAACGTGGCGTTGGTATTTTCATATTCGACTCCAAACTCAAACTGACTCAGATCATCGACCGAATAATTGGGGCGGCAATCAATGTTGATGCGACAACCTCAATTTCAATCCTCTCATCACGCGGTGGTGTCGGTCGGCAATCTTCAGATTCAGCACAGTTTTCTATGGCAAAAAATCGATGCCAAGATGCGGGGCTTGTTTTAACTGACTGGCTGCTCGTCGCACACGGCGACGTTCACGTTCTCAATTAACTGTGACAGCCGCAGCCAGTGCCACACCCACCCATTTTTGGTGCAGGCATTGTTGGCGCTGACGCAGAACTACTCGCGCCACCCACAGAAGCAAAAACCGAAAGAAGACGCACTGCGTTTTCATGACCTTGCGGGCATTTGGCTGGTTCGTTTGCTTGGGCCATTGAACGACGCTCTTCAAATGTTTGATCGCACGTTTTACAGCGAAACTCATACATCGGCATAAACATCAGTCTAGATGCGAACCGCGAAACGGTCTAGTTTGATTCGAAAACTCTGAGTCTAAAAGCATCTTTGCTTATGGTTTAATTAAGCGTGTTCTCCGTGCAGTCCTCGACAATTGAAACTTCACCAAGCACGACAATTGACCGTCAAACTGAGCATGTTCTACAGACCGGCAAGCCACTAGTCGCACATATCGTCAAGACCGAAAAAGATGAATCTGCCGCCGCCAAAGTTTTAGAGGCACGAATCAATGGCACGCCACTCGAAGCGCTTTGTGGCCATGTTTGGGTGCCTTCGCGCGACCCGAAACAACTGCCAATGTGCCAAGCCTGCAAAGAGATCTATGAGATGTATCGCGAATTCAACGACGGACTCAACGAACAGCCGAGCGAGTAAGTGCCCGATCTAAATTCTCTGATTTCTTTTGCTGTCGCATCGGTGGCACTACTTGTGATTCCTGGACCGGCGGTCATTTACATCGTCAACCGAAGTGTTGCTGATGGTCGACAAATCGGACTTGCCGCAGTTGTCGGACTTGAACTTGGCACGTTTATGCATGTCTTGGCGGCAACAGTTGGTCTTTCAGCGATCTTGGCGACAAGCGAAAATGCATTCAATGTCGTCAAGTACCTTGGCGCTTCATATCTCGTACTCATTGGCTTACGCACTTTGACACGCAAGCCCGAAGCGATAAGCACATCAGCTAGTTCAATGACGCAATCGCAGGCTTTTCGCCAAGGTTTCATCATCAACACATTGAATCCAAAAATTGCGTTGTTCTTTCTGTCATTCTTGCCGCAATTTATTGACCCGAATATCTCGTCAAACGCTCGACAGTCGCTGATTTTGGGTTCAGTATTCGTGCTCTGCGGTTTTGTTATTGACGGTGTTTATGCATTAACGGCAAGTTCGTTACGCGAAGTTCTCGTAAAGGGCAAAGCATTGCCTTTCATTCAGCAATATGTTGCTGGGGTCGTATTTGTTTTACTCGGTGCTGCGGCTGCTTTAGCGAAAGTTTCTTGAACCAACACCACGGGCATCAATTTTTAACTCGCTCAAGTGATCGGCGATGATGTTCACCACGCCTTGCGAAGATTCAATTTTGCCGCGCACAAGCAATGCTGAAGCATTCATTGCAACATAGCGAAAACGTTTAAAGCAACCCTGCGAGACAATGACGTTGATCAAGCCCGTTTCGTCTTCAAGGCTAAAAAATGTAACACCGCGCGAAGTAGACGGCCGTTGGCGATGTGTGATTACTCCGCCCACAAATATTCGAGAGCCACTTTCGACTTTTGGCAGTTCATTTGCCGTGATCACACCAAGTTTGCTTAACTGACTGCGCACAAATTGAGTCGGATGACCATCTATTGAGATACCAGTTGACCAAAGATCACAAATTGATTGCTCGACTGGCTGCATGCCCGGCAGTTGTGGCGAATCGCTGCCGGTAGTCACACCCATTAGTCGATCTGGTCGACTTTGAATCACCGCACCTGCAGACCAAAGTGCATCACGACGCGAAATTTCAAAACACTGCGTGTACGCCCCGGATGTTGCCAGTGTTTCAATTTGTGTCAAGTTAAGTTGTGGCACTCGACGAACTAGGTCTTCCATGCTTGTAAAAGGTCTTGCTGCTGCAATTGCTTTTGCAAGTTCATCGCCAATGCCCCGCACGCTAGAAATGCCGAGTCGAAGCGCGAACCCACCGGCAGACTCGGTGTGCGGCTCTAGAGTCGCGCCGGCTGTTGATGCGTTTATGTCTGGACTCAACACGACTACCCCGTGTCGACGCGCGTCTTGCACAAGTGAGTGCGGCGACCAAAATCCCATCGGCTGGGCGTTCAATAGCGCCGCGTAAAACGCTGTTGGCTCGTGATATTTGATCCAAGAAGATGCGTAGACGAGATAGGCGAACGAAACTGAATGACTCTCAGGAAAGCCATAACTTGAAAACGCTTGCATCTTTTCAAAAATTTCGTCAGCCACGGCGCCGACGATTTTGTTTTGCGCCATGCCGTCATACAGACGCTGACGAAGTTTTTGCATGCGCATCTGCGAACGCTTTGAACCCATAGCTTGGCGCAACTCGTCGGCTTGAGTGGGAGTAAAGCCGGCGATATCGATTGCCATCTGCATCAACTGTTCTTGAAATAACGGCACACCCAAGGTTTTACCCAAACTATTTTCTAATAATGGATGCAAATACGTGACTGGCTCTTGGCCATTGCGACGACGAATATATGGGTGAACCGAGCCACCTTGAATTGGACCTGGGCGAATAAGCGCAACTTCAACAACCAAGTCGTAAAACCGACGCGGCTTGAGCCTTGGCAGCGTCGCCATTTGAGCGCGAGACTCAATTTGAAAAACACCGACGGTGTCGGCGCGACAGAGCATCGAATAAACCTCGTCTTCTTGCGGGATTGTGGCCAGATCAATTTGCTTGCCGCGAAATTCGGCGATGAAATCTACGGCGTTGTGTAATGCCGAAAGCATGCCTAGTCCGAGTAAATCAAATTTGACCAAGCCGATAGCGGCGCAGTCGTCTTTGTCCCACTGCAAGACGCTGCGGTCTTTCATGCGTGCCCACTCGACCGGACAAACTTCGCTTACTGGACGATCGCAGATCACCATGCCGCCAGAGTGCACGCCGAGATGTCGTGGTGCATCTAAAACTTGGCGCGCGAGATCTACGACCTGTGCGGGTATTTCGTGCTCGGTGTTTTCAGAGTTCGCAAGCGAACCGAACATGCCGACTTGTTTGCTCCATGCGTCTTGTTGACCAGGCGCAAAACCCAATGCCCTAGCCATATCGCGAACTGCAGAACGAGATCGATACGTGATTACGTTGGCAACCTGAGCGGCATGATGGCGGTCGTAGCGATTGAAAACATATTGAATAACTTCTTCACGCCGACCACTCTCAATGTCAATATCAATGTCAGGGGGCCCGTCGCGTTCTGTCGAAAGAAAACGCTCAAACAATAAGCCAAGCGAAACAGCGTCGGCTTTGGTTACATCTAAGGCAAAACAAACTGCACTGTTGGCTGCACTACCACGGCCCTGACAAAAAATGTTTGAGCGCTGACAGAACTGCACGATGTCCCAGACGACCAAAAAATAACCGGCAAAACCAAGTCGCTCAATGACATCTAACTCGTGATCAATCGTCTTCCAAGCTCTTGCCCGTAATGAAAGATCTTCAAGATTGTTTGAAGGCCGCGAGCCATAACGACGAGTCGCACCTTGTTCGGCCAGCAACCGCAAATATGAGATTTCATCTAGGCCGTCTGGGCAAACAAATGGCGGAAGTTTTGGTGCCACTAAAGACAAATCAAACGCCGAAGACTTGGCAATTTCGCTTGTCAGTTCAACAACCCCCGGATAGCGACCAAAGCGCCGAAGCTGCTCTTTGGCGCTACGTATATATGCGCTTGGTGCTGCTGGCAAGTGAGCGTCAATCTCATCAAGACTTGTGCGCTGTCTGACTGCCGCTAGTGCAACAGCTAATCGATGCTCACGCAGCGACGCATAGCTGACGTCATTGGTTGCGATGCACTGCACGTTGTTGCGCATTGCTATCTGCACGAGTGCATCATTGCGAGTCGAATCAAGCGGGTCGCCATGATCACATAGTTCGACCAACACGCGATGACGACCGAATTCACTGACTAGTTTTTGCAATCGACGCGATGCAACTTCTGGGCCGTGTTGTTCAAGTGCTTGATTGATGATGCCACCATTGGCGCCAGTGAGAACCCAGCATGTGTCGTTTAGCGACTCGGCGATTTTTGTCGTGCTGAAAACTGGCGCAGATTTTGAGCCTGCGAATTGACCAAGTGTGATCGCATGCGAAAGTCGCGAATACCCAGATGGACCATCAGCAATTAAAACAATGTGCGCGTCGGTTTCGCTATTAGAACTGTTTTTGTTTGAGCACGAGAGTTCTGCGCCAAACAAAGTTGGCAAACCAAATGTGCGCGAGGCTTGAGCGAACTTCACAACGCCGTAAAGACCGTTGCGATCTGTGAGTGCGAGCGCACTCAACTGATTGTGAACTGCCGACTCAACAAGTTGTTCGGGGTGCGAAGCCCCGTATAAAAACGAGAAGTTTGACCGACAGTGCAGCTCGGCATACTCGACCATTAGCCTTAGCGTAGCGAACATATGTTCGCTTATAACATTAGAGACTGTTTTGCTGGTTACTTTTGAACGAGTCGGCGGGCGACGCGAATCGCACCGCGAGCACCATCTTCAGATGCGCGCAATGCATCTTCATAACTAAACCATTTCACTTGCTGGCTCTCGCCTGCAGCCGGAGCAAAATTCTCGTTTGTGGCCCACAACAAAAATCGAACATCTAAGTGCGTGTGACCGCGCGGCCCAGGGTGAACATCAAGGTGAATAAATTTCGGCGTGTCGCCTACCTGACCAAAATGTTGAAGTTCTAAACCGGTTTCTTCTCTGGCCTCACGCATCGCCGCATCTTGGATTAACTCGTTGGCGTCGATGTGTCCACCGGGTTGAAGCCACATGTTAAGTCGCTTGTGCAGGTGCAAGACAACACCGCGATCGCCAACAACGATTGCTGATGCGGTGATGTGAGTCGGGTCACTGTGTTCATCAAATGGAGCACTCAGAGTTGGAGCTAGTTGAAGAAAAGTTTTGATTGACTCGCGTTCGCGATCATCAACAGGCTCGTGACTCGCCAACAGCACGCAAAAGTTTTTGACATACTCAAGGCCAAAGTCAGAAACCATGATCTGCACAATATCTTGCCAAGTAACTAGCCGTAGATTGCTGCGATGCTCCACTCGCCGTGTTCAAGTGCGACCAACAACGCTTGAATCTGCGATGAACCGTCAGGCAGAATTTTTTCAACCACAACTTGTAATCGAACCAGTCGTCGACTGCGAGTGATATCCCACCACTTTTCTTCAACTGGCCATGGTCCAGCCCAAGAAATAATTTTGCAACAAGTTTTGTTGATTAATAAATAAGCAGGCTCGGCACTCAATTCGTGGCGGGCACTGACGCGCAACAAGTTTTTATCTTTATCTGTGACCTGAACAACAACTAGGTCAGAGTAAACAACACTTGGCGATGGAGTCGGCAGAGACCCGCGCCACTTTGACTGCTGAGTTGTTGCTGACATCAAAATTTCTGGTGCAAGATTGCTTGCTTGTATCTGTGATGCGGCTACAAGTTGATAGTTATCTTGCAGATCTCGACCACCTTGCCACTTGACTCGTTGCACCGAGCTTGAACCGAGCAACTCGGTTAAGCGATTGATGGCTTGCGTTGCTGTCTCATCAGTTTGTGTTACACCACCCCACAACTTGAGTTGACGCGCAGTATCTGTGCGCACTTCATCGGCGATCAGTTGCACTTGAGTTATCTGGATATGAATTGATTCGTTGACTAACCAGCTTTCAATCTGCCATTTTGCGCTTTCAAGAATTGTCGTGGCAGTCAAACCCTGGGGCCGATACCAGAGTCTTTCTAAACGATCACCTGACTCTGATTCGAATTTGATGATTACGCGAACGCAAACCGCACCTTGTTGCGAGAAGTATTCGCTGAATTCGCCAGCCATAACTTTGATGTTGTTCAGCAGTGTTTGCTGATCGTTGATCGGTTCTTCGAACACTCTTAAACAAAGGTGCGCGGGCGGTGGTGCGATTGCGGCAAGTGGATGTTGCTCATCGCCGCGCGCCAGACGGTGCAACTCAACGCCCAACTCACCGAACCTGCCGGCTAAAACTGACTCGCCTAGTTTGCAGACATCTTGCAATGTGTTCAACCCGAGTCGCTCGAGTAGCGATATGGTTTCGCGACTGACGTTGGCGAACTCGCTTAAAACTCTCACCGTTTGGGGTGCGAGCCAGAGTCGTGTCTGATCTGGCTCAACTAAAAACGCTGTTTTAGTTTCAGCACTGATACGTGCCGCAATGTGAGCAGCCAAACGACTGTCGGCCACACCGATGCCAAACTGAGAATCCGCAACAATTGAAGTTTGCAGAATCTGCATAACTTTTTTAGCCATTGGCTCATCGCCACCAAAATATCGAGATGGTCCACGCGCCGCAAACACAATTACACCTGGTTCGCTGACCTCTATAAGCGGAACTATTTCGCTTACCGCGCGCACGATCGTGTTGAAGGCGCGTCGGTCACGGTTGGGTTCGAATGCTGCGATTTCAAGATCGGGACATAACGCTTGAGCGTGACGGCGACGCATACCTACTTGAACGCCATAACGCATTGCCAAAACAGAGCGTGAAACAACTCGTTGTGCGTGCATCACAGCGCATGGACTATTTGAAGTTTTTGCTGCCACTACTGCCGACCAGTCGAGACAGCGCAACACCGCTAAGCGTTTTGGCGCGAGCAATTTAGTAGTTACAAGTGACTAGGTGTTCTTGCATGCGGGGAACCCGACGACCACTAACTTTGATCGCAACTTCGCGACGTTGCAGATAGCCAGAACCTTTGTCGATACCGCTCCAACTTTTTGTTTTGGTGTCTAAAACGACGTCAGCGTGAAATGGATGCGTGTCGTTAGAAAAACTTGACTGAGTCAGCGTTGAACTATCAACGATGATCATCACCGAACGACGAGATTGCAAACGGGCTTGCACTCGCCTGGCATCAGCAACCGAAAGTTTTTCGGGAACTGCGACTATCAATAAATCAAAACCGTCGATCACCGCAGCCATAGTTGTCGACCAATCGCGAGATGTATCGGGTGGATGCACAAACACCATTCGCTCAAGTGCCACACCATGTTCGACAGCACAAGAAATGCCGAGATGACTCAGACCGACAACACCGAGCCATGAACCTTGCTGCGATGCCCTTGCGCAAAGTGAAAGCGCGAGCGATGCGGCGGCGTCACCACAGCAACGCACAATTCGTCCACGAACTAGACCTGAGTCGGGCAACAGCGAACGAACCTCATCGCTGACGGCGAAATTTTCTAAAAGTTGTTTTTCAAAAACTAAATGTTTGACCGCGAGGGTTTTGGGGACCAATAACTTCATGCCTGCACTGTAGCGAACATATGTTCGCACTAGCTATGCGTGCGGCTATTTCAGTTATTTAGCTTGAGCCTTGCTTCGTGCGGCTATGAAGATTGAGCCTTACTGCGCGCGACTATGAAGATTGAGCCTTACTTCGTGCGGCTTTGCTTCTGGCCAGCAAATGTGGCGGGATGAGTTTTTCGGCGGCGCTTAATTGTGGCGCTGCACCATCGGCGCTCGGGGCTTCGACTACTGCTGGCGCGACTTGAGCCATCAATTCTTCAACGGTTGGCGGCTTCATTCCGGGTTTCCAATATTGGTGCAGGTCAGTGATGATTTGGGCCAGATCGCTGTCGCGTGAGCCGGGCAAAAGATCAACTGTGACGATGTTGGCAAACACGTGCACACCGACAACAGAGCCACTATTAAATAGTCGGCGCGCTAATTCTGCTGCGGGGCGCGGGCCGATTGCTTGGCTGGCGCTTGTGAATTTTTCGTGACCTTGACCAGTAAGGGTGCGATTCAGTTCAAATCGAATGCGACCAGCCACACCGGCTGCTGATTGTTTGACATCTACTGGCTGACCCACCCGAGGCAGACTAGTCAAAACTCGGCTGAGATGCACGTTTTGAGGCTTCTCTCATCTTCGCCAAAACGACTCTTGACAAGTACGGTTATTTACATGGCGACTGACGAAAAAATCACGATTGAACAATTCACGGCTGATGCCCACAAGTTTTTGGCTGCCAACGCTGAACCGCGCGAATCAAAAAAGGCTTTCGTATGGGGCGAAGGATCAGACAACGTTTCAATGTTTGAAGAACGCTCCAAAGAGTCTGAACAAGAAGTTGTGGCTCGAGCAAAGAAGTGGCGTCAACAAAAGTTTGATGCGGGCTTTGGGTGGATCACGGGGCCCGTGCAATATGGCGGTCGTGGATTATCCAATGAATTCGAGAAGGCTTACGGCAAAGTAGAGGCGCAATTCAAAGTTACAAACCAATCAATTTTTCAAATTGGTTTGGGCATGGTTGCGCCAACGATTTTGGCACACGCGAGCGACCTTGCGCGCGAAAAGTTTCTGCGGGCGATGTGGCGTGCCGACATTGTTGCCTGTCAGTTGTTCTCTGAACCAGGCGCCGGCAGCGACCTTGCATCTTTGCAAATGAAAGCCGAACGTGACGGTGAAGAATGGGTTGTGACCGGTCAAAAAGTTTGGACGTCAGGTGCGCAATACAGCGACATTGGCGAAGTGATTTGTCGAACTGACGCAAGTTTGCCAAAGCACAAAGGATTAACCGGTTTCATTGTTGACATGCACGCGCCAGGTGTCGAGATTCGTCCGTTGCGGCAGATGACTGGTGGTGCAAGTTTCAACGAAGTGTTCTTCAACGAAGTTCGAATTCCAGATAGTTACAGACTCGGCGAAGTTAACAACGGTTGGGGTGTTGCGTTGACGACCTTGATGAACGAGCGCGCTGCAATTGGCACAGCAAGTGGTGGCGAGACTTCGATCTTTACAAAACTGCAGGCAATGGTGCACCACTTTGGCATGACTAATGATCCGATCGTGCGCGAAAAAATGGCAGATCTTTTTATTCGCACGAAAGTTGCGGGATATAACAATCAGCGAGCAATGGACAAAATTCGCGCTGGCCAAACACCTGGGCCCGAGATGTCAATTGCCAAGATGGCTCTTGTCGACAACCAAAAGCGAATGAACGATTTTCTCTCGCTCGTGCTTGGCAGCAAACTTCAAGCCGACACTGGCGAATGGGGAACATTTGCTTGGAGTCAGTTGTTGCTTGGCGCTCCAGGTATGAGAATTGCCGGTGGTTCAGACGAAGTGATGCGCAACATCGTTGGTGAGCGTGTGCTCGGATTGCCAAAAGATGTTGGCATCGACTCGAAGTCAGCATTTCGCGATCTCAAAGTTGGCACGCAAAAAGACTGAATATTGATCCCCTGCTAGCGTTTGGTCACTGTGACTGCGTCTAGAGAACTTGTTCGTTACATCTTG
>JAEMTQ010000022.1 GCA_016462185.1 Ilumatobacteraceae bacterium | reverse complement strand
TAAACCGTCGACAGTGTGTCGCCATGGCGCACCTTGGCGACTCGTGCTCGCAGTTGATTGCGTGCACTCACCACTAGTTGACCTGGGCGTCGTTCGGCGAGACTTTCGGTTGAGCCCTCAAGCTCATCTAAAAAACGCAATGCTGCACGTGCTTGCTCACGACGCCAAATTGAAACCGGAGCAGGCGAAGTGTCGGTAATCAGAGTTTGAACTCGTGCCTTAAGAGTGTTGCGCTGGTTCTTGATCAGTTGTTTGCTGCTTTGTTGTAAAACTTGCAACAGCAAAATCTTGACGAGAAATTCGCTTCGCAGATCTCGAAGGTTTTGCACTGGTGAAGCAAGCCACTGTTTTGCAGATCGTTCACCAGACGCGGTGCACTTGAGTTTCCATTTGAGCTGACCGCGAACACCGGTTGATTCAATACTGCGCACCAGTTGTTGTGCTTCAAGTGACTTGACAGCTCGATAGACAACTGGTCTGCTCAGTGTCAGAACTTCACCGATTGGTGTGCCAGGTTTAAACTGTTTCGCGAGTTCGTAGCCATGACTTTCGCCGCGAGAGATTAAAACGAGACAGGCGGCCGAGATCAGGTCGATGTCTAGCTTTTGATCGAGTTTTTTAGCCATACAACCCTAATAGTACAGATAAAACTATTGGATAGTTTAAAATGAATTAATAGCCTGCAAGACCGTGACGTCAAAACCAAAAGCAGCCTGCCTTCTTGTCGGTTTGATGCTTCTGCCAGTGAGTGCGACGGCTGGCGCCAAGAGTTCTTTCGCCAAGCCGGCGCTGAATTGGTTGGCCAGTTCGGTACCGCAGTCGTCGAAAATTGACCTGTCGAAAATAGTTGTTACCGATTCGATGGGTCGCAAAAGTTTTGCGGCGAACGGCAACTGCACAGTCAATGGCAACAACTTAGTGACAAACAAAGTCGGCAAATGCAAACTTCAGCTGACTATTGCAGCAACTTCGAAGCACTCGGCGATCTCTGCATCAACGACGCTTGACGTGAAAAAGAAAGTTGAACTAAGTGTTCTTGCAACTGTGTCGCTGAGTAAAGCCATTGAAGATTTGCGCCTTGCATTTACAGCAAAGTTTTTGCACGCCTCAGTGAGGTTTAATTTTTCTGGAAGTTCAACTCTTGTGACTCAAATTCAACAGGGAGCCCGAGTTGACATTGTGGCGCTAGCCGACACACTCAACATGGACAAAATAGTTGCAACAGGTGAGATTGATAAAAAATCAGTCACGATTTTGGTGCGCAATAAGTTGGCGATTCTCGTACAGCGCGGCAACCCATTAAAAATTTCAGACTTAAATGATCTAACTCGCTCTGGTCTAAAAGTTGTGCTTTGTGATGTTGCCCAGCCTTGCGGCAAATATGCGGAAAGTATTTTGAGTAAAGCAAAAGTTTCTCTTACTCCGGTTAGCCGAGAGTCAAGTGCCAGCGGGGTAGTTTCACGAATTGCCTCTGGTGAAGCCGACGCAGGCATCGCTTACATCACAGACGGACTTATTTCTGGCGACAAAGTCGATGCTGTGGTCATCGCTGATGCACTAAATGTCGTCGCGCAGTATCCAATTGGCGTAGCAAAAAAACCGCAAAGTAAAAACATAGAAACGATCAACTCATTTATTGAGATGGCAAAAAGCAAAGTCGGTAGAGAGATTTTCTCGGCGCGGGGGTTCATCGTTTCATGAAACGCCAAATCTCGGCACCGCGCGGTCTGTGGTTTATCGCAGTACCCGGAATCGCACTGGTTGTTATGCCTGTGCTCGCTGTTGTCTGGCGCACTAACTATGCAAATTTTTGGACTTCAATTTCAAGTGAGTCGTCGCGTGTAGCGCTGTTGCTTTCGTTGCGAACCTCAATAATGGCAACTGTCCTTGCACTGATTTTTGGCACCCCGCTTGCGTGGCTATTGGCCAATCGGCAATTCAGAGGGCGCTTATTTCTTCGAGCACTTTGCGTTTTACCAATGGTTTTGCCGCCAGTAGTTGGCGGTGTCGCGCTGTTATTTGCTTTCGGTCGTCGCAGTCCGATTGGCGGCGCTTTAGACGACTGGTTTGGCATTCAACTTGCGTTTACGCAAACTGCCGCGGTGCTCGCCCAATTTTTTGTTGCTGCGCCATTTTTTATAGTCGTAATGGAAGCAGCATTTGAACAAGTAGACCAGCGAATTGTTGGCACAGCCCGAACATTTGGCGCCGGACCCTGGCGAACTTTTCTAACGGTCACTCTTGCGTTGGTCCGACCGTCGTTGATTGCGGGTGTCGCTCTGACATGGGCGAGAGCCCTGGGTGAATTTGGTGCAACGATTGCGTTTGCCGGCAACACACCAGGAAAAACCCAAACCGTGCCTCTTGCTGTTTATTCTCAGTTGGAATCTGGCGGTGACGATGCACTGGCGCTGTCAGTGTTGATGATCATCGTGTCGCTTGCGGTTTTAATTGGGCTTCGAAGCAGTTGGATAAGTGTTCTGAAGCGAGGTGGAGCGTGAGTATAAAAATTGACTGTCTCCTTGAGCGAAACAATTTCAAACTTGACGTGCAACTTGAAGTCGAACCGAGATCTGTCTTGGCGATCACTGGAGAAAACGGCTCAGGCAAAACATCGACGCTTGACATGATCTCGGGTTTGCTTGCGTGCACTGAAGGCAAAATCTTGTTGAACGACAAAGTGTTTGATGATGCGACAACTGGCGAGTTTTTGCAGCCAGAATTTCGCGGTGTCTCAACTGTTTTTCAAGGTGGCAGTCTTTTTAATCATCTCAGTGTGACGAGAAATATCACTTTTGGGCGGGGTATTGCGCTCAAAGACACATCGAGGTTTCACGAGGTGGTTGCGCAATTTAATTTAGAGAGTTTGTTGTCGCACAAACCGTCAACACTCAGCGGTGGTCAACGACAACGGGTTGCCCTTGCCAGAGCATTTCTAGCGCCCTCAGAAGTTTTGCTGCTCGACGAACCAACGACATCGCTTGATGTCAATTCGCGCGAAGGGATTCTCAAAACGATGCAGAACTTTTTTAAGACATATGACGGTGTGGTCATTTTGGTATCTCACGATGGTGCAGAAATCGCAGAGTTGGCAACACAAGTGGCAAAAATTGAAGTGTCACGGGGCAAGACCACCGAAGCCAAACTTCGCGCGTAGAGCTCTAGAGTTGAGCCATGAGCGAAAAACCGAATCAGTTCGCAAGTTTTGAAATTATTGAAGGCATTTCCGTCATCAAGATTGATGATGGCAAGGCCAACGCTTTATCTTTGCCAATGCAACAAGCAATCAATTCGGCAATTGATGAAGCAGAAAAGTTGAAGCAGCCATTGGTGCTGACGGGACGCTCAGGTATTTTGTCGGCAGGTTTTGATTTAAAGACCCTTGCTGCAGGTGGTCCACCTGCAGTTGAGATGCTCAACGGTGGCATTAATCTTGCGCTTCGTTTACTGAGTTTTTCTAGCCCCGTGATAGTTGCATGCCCTGGCCACGCCATCGCCATGGGTGTCTTTCTTTTGCAGAGTTGCGATTATCGCATCGGGGTAGCGGGCAACTTTAAATACGTTGCCAACGAAGTAGCAATTGGCATGACTATGCCATTTTCAACTATCGAAATTTTGCGTCAACGTTTGACACCTGCGGCACTCTCGCGTGCAGTGCTTTTAGCCGAGACTTTTACGCCGCAAAATGGTGTTGAGACAGGCTTCGTAGATCGCGTTGTATCAACCGAAGCCGAACTTATGCCCGCTGCAATCGAGTTTGCAAAATCAACCGCAACTTTAAATGCGGCTGCTCACTCGTCAAGCAAACTTCGGTTGCGTTCTGGTGCGCTGGCATCGATTCGCGACGGACTAGTAAAAGACAACGAAGGCTGGAAGAAACTTTTTCTGACTAGCTAATTATCTTTTGCCCGACAGTTGGGGCACGTAACTTTTGGTGTTTTAGTCGCGCACTCTGAGCAGAGTAAAAACAAACAGCGACACTCAAGGTTCGCACAGTCGTAAAACTGGTTTGTGCTTGCCGAACAATAGTCACACAAGCCCAAAACTTTGGCGTGATCACTGAAGTCAATTTTGAGGCGCTTATCAAAAACGTAAAGCGAGCCTTCCCAGAGTGAGTCGTCGCCGAACTCTTCGCCATAGCGCACGATTCCACCATCAATTTGGTAGACCTCTTTGAAGCCACGATTCTTCATCAACACTGAAAGCACTTCACATCTAATTCCGCCGGTGCAATATGTGACGATTGGTTTTTCTTTAAGGTGATCATACTTTCCGCTGTCGAGTTCATTAATAAAATCTGGCGTCGTCGTGACATCTGGGATGATCGCGTTCTTGAACTTTCCGATTCGCGCTTCGTGAGCGCTACGCCCGTCGAAAAATACGACTTCATCACCGCGTTCAGCCACAAGTTGGTTAACTTCGCCTGGTTTTAAGTGCACACCACCACCGACAACACCGGTTTGATCAACCACGATTTCGTTTGATGCACCAAAAGTTACGATCTCGTCGCGCACTCGAATAGAGAGTCGCGGAAACTCATCGCCTATGGCCTCTGACCACTTGAAGTCAATTTCTTTGAATGGCGCAAATTCTTTCGTTGCGCGGATGTATTTTTTTAGATTGGTCATCAGTCCACCCACGGTTCCGTTGATGCCATCTTTCGAGATGATGATTCGTCCGTTGAGGTTGAACCTTTCGCAAAGGGCACGCTGCCAAAGTCGAATCGCCTCGGGGTCTGTTAGCGGTGCGAACTTATAAAAAAGGAGGATTTTTGAAGGTTCTATATATCTAATTTTATGCCTAAGAATTTGGCGCGGCTATCGGCGTAGCATTATTAATCGTGGAAATAATGCAGTCGCAAAAGTTAGCCAATGTCCTATATGACATTCGTGGCCCCGTGCTTGAAGAAGCAAAGCGACTTGAGGCTCAAGGCCATCGAATAATCAAGTTAAATATTGGCAATCCACAACCATTTGGTTTTGAAACGCCACCAGAAGTTCTTGTCGAGGTTGTGCGCAACCTGCCGATTTCGCAGGGTTACTCGGACTCGCAAGGTATTTTGTCTGCACGCACTGCAGTTGTTCAGAACTATCAAGAGCGCGGCATCGACATCACAGATGTTGATGATGTTTGGCTCGGCAACGGCGTCAGTGAGTTGATTCAAATTGCGCTGAACGCGTTGTTAGATCAGGGCGACGAAGTTTTGATTCCGGCACCTGATTATCCACTTTGGACAGCAGCCACAAGTTTGTCTGGTGGCACGCCGGTGCACTATTTGTGTGATGAGTCAAACGGTTGGATGCCGATGATGGAGAGCATTCGCGCAAAAGTCAGTGACCGCACAAAAGCAATAGTTGTAATCAACCCGAACAATCCAACTGGTGCTGTTTATAGTCCAGAGATTTTGCGCGAGATTGCAGACTTTGCGGCCGAACGTGGGCTCATCGTGATGGCCGACGAAATTTACGACAAGATTCTTTACGACGACGCTGTGCATACGACATTCGCCGCGATTGCCCCAGATGTTTTCACGATGACGTTTAACGGTCTTTCAAAGGCTTACCGACTTGCTGGCTTTCGTGCCGCATGGATGGTGATGACGGGCCCACGCAAGCATGCGACAAGTTATATCGAAGGCATAAATATGTTGACCAACATGCGATTGTGCGCAAACGTACCCGCACAACATGCAATTCAAACTGCGCTTGGCGGTCGACAGAGCATTAAAGACTTGGTTCTGCCAGGTGGCCGACTGCTAGAGCAGCGCGACGCAGCAGTCACCGCACTTGAAAAAATCCCGGGTGTTTCTTGCGTCAAGCCGCGAGGTGCGCTTTATGTGTTTCCAAAACTTGATCCGCAGGTCTACCCGATTGCTGATGATCGAAAATTTGTGCTCGAGTTTTTGCGTTCAGAGCATGTATTAGTAGTGCAGGGTACGGGTTTTAATTGGCCGTCTACCGATCACTTGCGAATCGTGACTTTGCCTTATGCCAAAGATTTGACCGAAGCTATCGGCCGACTCGGCAACTTCTTGTCGAAATACGACCCGGCAAAAAAATAATTAGCGGGCGTAGGTTACGCCGCCGTCAACGATGATCGTTGAGCCGACAACGTAGTCACCAGCGCGCGAAGCAAGATAAATCGCGGCACCCGCCATATCTTCTGGAGTGCCAACTCGCTTTGCTGGTATTTGCGATGCAACCATTTCGCCGTGATCGCGGGCGATCTTGTTCATCTCTGAAGCGAATGCACCTGGCGCAATTGCGGTGACACCGATTTTGTCTTCGATCAGACGCAAAGCCATGCGCTTTGTCATGTGGATGAGACCCGCTTTGCTCGCAGCATACGGATAAGTTTCCATCTCATTGACTGACACACCGTCAATTGATGCAATGTTGATCACTTTTGCCAGATGGTTGTTCTTAACTGCAGCCGCACGAAGTTGAGGTGCGAGCGCTTGCGTAAGAAAAAATGGTGTCTTCATGTTCAAGTCAACTGTTTTGTCCCAGCCCGACTCGGGAAAAGAATCAAACTCTGCCATCCAGGCCGCCCCCGCATTGTTAACCAAAATATCGATAGCCGATTCACGCTTGGCCATTTCTGTAGCAAAAGCTGTTACACCAGCTTGCGTTGAAAGGTCACCCGGAATTGAAATGCATTCTCCGAATTGTGAGAGCTCTTTGGCGGCGGCGTCGCACTGTGCTGCTTTTCGAGCAGTTATATAAACACGCGAGCAACCGTATTCAAGAAAACCTTGCACGATCATTGCACCGATACCGCGTGAGCCGCCCGTGACGACTGCAACGCGACCTTTAAGCGAAAAAAGATCTCTCATCGCAATAACTATAGACATTTAGTCATTTTTGCCTTGCATCGTGACTTCATTTCTAGATGGGCTGCAGGGGTAGCGTGGGGTGATGGCCGCGCCCCGAATGCATTCAGGAATAACCACTGATGACTCGATGAACTTGGCAATGTCGCCAGGGGCCGTACCTCTCTATGAAGCAGTCATCGCATTTATCAAGAACGAGATTGACCCGGTAACAGACGAATACTTCAAACTCGGTGAAGGCCGACCAGATCGATGGCAATACGGCAAGGGCCAACTTGAGTTGCTTGACACGATCAAGGCCAAAGCAAAAGCAAACGGATTATGGAACTTCTTCTTGCCGAACTCAGAAACGGGTCAAGGTCTGTCGAATCTTGACTATGCATATATCGCCGCCGAACTCGGCAAAAACCCAATCGCGTCTGAATGTTTGAACTGCAGTGCGCCAGACACCGGCAACATGGAAGTTCTTGAGCGAGTTGGTACTCCTGAACAGAAAAAGAAGTGGCTTGAGCCATTGTTGAACGGCGAGATTCGCTCTGCATATGCAATGACCGAGCCTGACGTCGCTTCTTCGGACGCCAAAAATTTAGAGTGCAGCGCAGTTCTAGATGGTGAAGAGTGGTTGATCAACGGCGAGAAGTTTTATATTTCAGGCGCCGGAGATCCACGTTGCAAGATTTTGATTTGCATGTTGCAGACAAGCCCCGACGGACCACCACATGGTCGTCACTCACAGATTCTCGTGCCGATGGAAACACCTGGTGTCGAAATTCTTGGAGCAATGCACGTGTTCGGTGAAGACGACGCACCGCATGGTCACATGCATCTGCGATTCAATGACGTGCGCGTGCCGAAGTCAAACATGTTGCTCGGCGAAGGTCGTGGTTTCGAAATTTCGCAAGTGCGCCTCGGACCGGGTCGTATTCACCACTGCATGAGATCAATCGGAGCCGCCGAACGCGCACTTGAGTTGATGGCACGTCGCGGACTAAGCCGCGAGGCATTCGGCAAGCCGATTGCGCGACTCGGAAAAAATACTGAGGTCATCGGTAAAGCACGAATTGAAATTGAAGCGATGCGTCTGATGGTGTTGCGTGCGGCAAAAGCGATGGACACGACAGGAAATGCTGAAGCTCGTGTTTGGGTGAGCGCAGTTAAGGCAATGGTGCCCGAGAGAGTTTGCAAAATTATCGATGAGGCAATGCAAGTTTTTGGTGCCACTGGTATCTCGCAATGGACACCGCTCGCGCGAATGTACGCCGGTCAGCGAACTTTGCGCTTGGCCGACGGCCCCGACGAAGTTCACTGGCACGTCGTTGGTCGCGCAGAACTCGCGCGTTACGAGTCAGACACTTTGGGAAACAACGTAAATTCTGCCAAAACAAAAGGAGCAAAATAATGGATCCAGCAGTAAGCACATTCGGTCTTGAGCCGATGTCGAGCACAGTATCGGGGCCAAACGTCGCGGTAACTCTCGCACAATATGTTTCACCGCATGGCACGCGTGCTTTCATCATTACTGATGCTGGTATCAATGCGACCGGCATTATTACGCCGATTACAAATGCTTTGACTACCGCTGGAATGAAGTGGCAAGTTTTCGACCAAGTTTCGCCGAACCCGACCGACACGAACGTGACAGCTGGCGTTGCGGCAATCAATAAGTTCGGTTTAGATGGCACCGTCGTTGTGTTGATTGGTGGCGGCTCAGTCATGGACTGCGGAAAATACATCGCACTTGCTGCGCCAAATGGCGTCGACAGTTTAGGTTTGGCATTTGCACCAGATCTAGACGCAAATGATCGCATTGACTTTTCGACACTTGCACCAAAGGCGAGTGCATCAAAGCCAGGACTGCCGACGATTGCGATACCGACAACTTCGGGCACCGCATCAGAGACAAACGGTGGTGGGTTAGTTACCGACACGCAGACAAACCCTGCGAATCATCGCAAACTTACTTTCAGCAATCCATCAGTTCGTCCGCGCACAATTTTGTTGGACCCAACGCTCACTGTCGGCATGCCTTCTAAAGGCACTGCCGCATGCGGTATGGATGTCTTGACTCACGCAATTGAGGCGTACACATCGTTGCAATCGAACCCGTATGCAGACGGTTTGGCATTGCATGCGATTCGCCTTGTTGCAAAATATTTGCCTACAGCAGTAACTAACGGCACCGATCTTGAAGCAAGAGCCCAGATGCAACTCGCATCACATTTGGCTGGTCGTGCATTTTCGAGTGGACCGCTACTCGGACTCGTGCATGCAACGGGCCATCCGATTTCTGGACAGTTACACCAAGCACATGGTCAAACTTTGGCCACGATGTTGCCGCACGTGATGCGATTCAATCGCGATGCAGCAGGCATTGCTGAGCGATATGCAAATGTTGGTCAAGCATTGGGTAGCGAACTCGACCCAGAAGCGGCGATTGCAGCAGTAGAGAAACTTTCAAAGACCGTTGGCACGAATCGTAAGCTCAGTGAACTTGGCGCAACGAGCGACAATATCGCCGCGCTTACGCAAGATGCTTTGCGCGATTTGATTATTTTGAATACACCGCGTTATCCAACACGCGGCGAAGTACACGAGCTTTACGCGAAGGCGCTCTAGAAATTAACTTTCAAGAGAACTAATCGTTAAAGGTTTCAGCGCAACCCACGATTGTTTTAGGCCTGGATGCAAATTAAGGGTTTCAACTTCTTCAATTAACGACCACTTGGTTGCTGTTGATTCTGGATTGGCAATATGGGCACCTGCGTCGTTCATTGAATGAGCAATAATCGTGTCGTAGCTCCACGGTCCGTGATTGTCAGAAAAAATATGTTTCACGGTTAGCGCTGCAACTTCGATTCCCATTTCTTCGTGTGCTTCGCGTAGTGCAGCCGTTACAGAATCTTCGTGAGAGTCTTTAGCGCCACCTGGGAGTGCCCATGTTCCGCCGCCGTGTGTCCATTCGGCGCGCAGTTGCAACAAAACTTGTGGCTGTGGCGTGTCACGACGCAAGAGCAAAAGACCCGCCGCGCCGAATCGGCCCCAATGGCGAAAACCACAGTCACAATCGACCCAACCGTCACCGTCACGTAATCCCATATCAAATAACAGTATTGCTAAACGATGTCCAAAGAAATTGCCGATTTTGGCACAACGTTGCGCACCGACCAGTGTTCACCAGCGAGCACCCGACTTGCGCCAATTAGCGCAATCATGATTGCGCCCGTGCCAATAAATGTTGTTGTACGACCAAAGTGGTCGTAGGCGACACCAGAGAAACTTGCGGCGAAACCGGCGGCGAGAACTTCGAGCCCACCGAGTAGGCCTTGCGCACTTGCTTGGCGTTCGAGAGGCGCACTGGTACCAACTGCGACGCCAGCACCAGTGACAAAAAAGCCGTCGTTGATCGAATGAAACAAAAAGATGACGAACATAAAAGCTGGTGACGGCACTAAGCCGTAACAAGACATGTAGATCGCGCCGCACAACATGCCGAACCCGCCGGCGCGATACGGGCCGACGCGTTGCACGAGTTTGCCGCCAAATGGGCCAAGAATTACCAATGGCAATGCAAAAAGCGAGATGCCGAGGTTGGCCATCCATTCTTGCGAACCCATGTCGTCCATCATCAGAACCCACAGCGAATCAAAAACGCCGATCATGAAGAACAATGCGACACCGATTAAAACACCCGAGGCAATTGCACGATTTTTTAGCAAGTCAATTGCAAATCGTTCTCTTGGTTGAAATTCTTTGGCAGTTTCAGGAATATTTAATTTGCCGATGACCACCATGAATGCTGTGATTAAAGCAGCTAGAAAAATAAAAGGTCCGGGGATACCGAAAAACTGCGCAACGATTAAAGCGACAATCGGCCCAGCAGTGAAACCTGCAACTTCAAACGACAAAATACGGCCGAGGTTGCTGCCAAAATTTTCTGGATCGGCCACGATGATCACGCGCCGTAACGCAGGTAGTGCAGTGCCAGCACCAAGACCCATGATCAGCCGCGAAATTAGAAGTGTGATGACGGTCGTTCCAAATGCCATGCCGATGCAGCCAATGACTTCGAGCCCAAGACCCAAGACGATGAGACGACGAGCTCGGCCGCGGTCGGCGAGTGGGGCGAGGGTTACTTGTCCAAGAAATGAGGAAAAAAAACCGATGCCAACGATAAACCCGAGGGCAGATTCGGCAATGCCAAAGCTGTTTCGAAAGTCGTCGAGCATTGTGAACATCACGCCATAACTGCATGATGAGGCACCGATTGCCAACAACAGTGTCAAGACAGTTTGCCGTTTATTCACCCAACAAATCTACCGTTTTAAAATGTCGGCGAGATTGCGTAAGACTGAACAGTATGAAAAACAGCCAGCAAAAACTAAACGCAAATCAACCAATTGATTCTCTAATTAATGGCAAGTGGCAAAAACATTCAAAAAAAATAGATGTGACCAACCCGGTTGATGGTTCGATACTTGCGCAAGTTTCAAGTGCATCTCCTGATGAGTGTCTTGCTGCAGTAGATGCCGCCCAGAGTGCTTTTGCTTCGTGGAAGTCAACAGCACCACGCGCACGTGCCGAGATTTTGCGCAAAAGTTTTGAACTCATGATCGCCGAGCAAGAGTCATTAGCGCGATTGATAACGCTTGAAAACGGAAAAGTGTTGAGCGATGCTCGAGCCGAAGTTGCATACGCAGCCGAGTTCTTTCGCTGGTTTAGCGAAGAGGCAGTGCGAATTGACGGCGACTATCGTCGGGCGCCAAGCGGCACAAATTGGTTGATGGTTTCGCGTCAGCCGGTTGGCGTTGCTTTGTTGGCAACTCCGTGGAACTTTCCTGCGGCGATGGCAACGCGAAAGATTGGACCAGCACTGGCTGCTGGTTGCACGGTGGTGCTGAAGCCTGCGAGTGAGACACCTCTCACGGCGTTGGCGATCGCAGAAATTATGCAGCGAGCAGGTGTGCCAGCAGGTGTCGTAAATGTTGTTGTGCCGAGTCCTGCTGGGCCGGCTGTGAGTGCAATGTTGAAATCAGACATAGTTCGCAAATTGTCGTTCACTGGTTCAACCCAAGTTGGCGCCTTATTGCTGGCCCAGGCGGCAGAAAAAATAATCAATTGCACAATGGAACTGGGCGGCAATGCACCGTTCATTGTTTGCCAAGACGCAGATCTTGCAAGTGCTGTTGATGGCGCGATGCTCGCCAAGATGCGCAACGGTGGGGCTGCTTGTACAGCAGCGAATCGATTCTTTGTTCATGAAAAAATCTACGATGCTTTTGCTGAAGCACTGACAGCACGAATGAACGCATTGGTGCTCGGCGACGGGCTTGATGCCAAGACAACTGTTGGTCCTTTGGTTTCAAAGTCACAGCAACAACGTGTTGCCGATCTTGTTGACGAAGCTAAAAGTTCTGGGGCGAAGGTCGCCTGCGGTGGCTTTGCCGCAACCGATGGCTCTTTTGGTTATGCCCCAACTGTGCTGACCGAAGTGGCATTGAACGCACCAATTTTGCGCGAAGAAATTTTTGGTCCCGTTGCGCCGCTGATTCGCTACACCGACAAAGACGACTTACTAGCGCATGCCAACAGTGTCGAACACGGGCTCGTGTCATATGTATATACGCGCGATCTTGGCAGTGGCATGCGAATCTCTGAAGCACTTGAATCTGGAATGGTCGGACTTAATCGCGGACTGGTTTCAGACCCGGCCGCACCATTCGGTGGTGTTAAACAGTCTGGTCTGGGTCGCGAGGGCGCGCACGATGGCCTACTTGCATTTCTTGAAACTAAATATGTCGCAGGAAACTGGTAGTAGTCAGTTCGCTTTACGAGAGATAGTTATCGCCCACCAGATCAACAGAAACTGAAAAGGCAAACGCCCGTAGGCGACTAGTTGTTGGCTGAGTTCTCTGTCCCGCCAGTCATATGCCATATATAGGTTGCCTGGATAAACAGCGATAAACAGCACCACCGCGCCCCAAGCAGCACGTTTGCGTGTTTTGGGATTGAACAAGCCAATAGCGATCGCAATCTCGGCCAAACCGCTGATGTACGTATACAAACTTGGGTCGCCAGGCAACCACTTGGGGATTAACGCGTTGAATTGGTCTGGCACAACGAAGTGGGAGACACCCGCGACCCCAAGAAATGTGGCGAGCACGAGGGCAGAAGTTGGCTTGATTGATTTACTCACCGCTACATGATGCCACGAATTTGCTGTGCAATCTGAGACAATATCTAAAAGCAAAATATTTTTGGAGAAGCAAATTGGGCGAGATAACTGACACGCGAACGAACTGGCTAGATAACAACCAGCTCGAAGCAGTACGCGGTCAAGTTCCACTCGTATATGTAGACGCGGTTCCGGTGCGGGTTAACGAACTGGGCGTGGTGACTCACGTCGGCATGCTGTTGCGACAAGCTCCCGACGGCTCAATTTCGCGCACGGTCGTTTCGGGACGAGTTTTACTCAATGAAAGAATTCGTGAAGCGTTGTTGCGCCATATTGAAAAAGATTTAGGACCAATGGCGTTGCCGAAAATTCCGCCGGAGCCTGCACCGTTCACTGTTGTTGAATATTTTTCTGATCCAACAATTAGTGGATTTCATGATCCGCGACATCATGCCGTGAGTCTCGCGTTTGTTGTTCCGGTTTCTGGTGATTGTCAGCCGTCTCAACAGGCTTTGGATTTAGGTTGGTACACACCAGAGCAGGCGACAAGTTCTGAGATGCGTTCAGAAATGACTGGCGGCCATGACCGTCTCGTTCGTTTGGCGCTCGCGTCGGTTGGTGTTCTCCCATGATTTTTGCTTTTGTCAATACGACGCAACGGCAGGCTGCGTCATTGAGAGTTGCCCTCATCGGTCGAAGAATTCTTAGTTGTGATATCAAAAATGATGTTTCGATTTTGCCCCAAGTCGGGCGAGTGGTTGAAGAAGTACGTGTCTACGGTCGAGAAATTGAAATCGTTTGGGATGACGGAGTTGTCTTGCGCACAAAGATGCGGATTAATGGCACTTGGAAGATCACGCAAAAGTCCGAGCGACTTGGTCGTGCTCAAAATCTTGGTCAGGTGAAGATTGAAGTCGACGGTCGAATTGCTGTTTGTGTCGGTGCAAGCGAAGTTGAAACGCATCACGACTTTGACCCAAAGCGTCACCCAATTCTTGGTCGTCATGGTCCAGACTTGGCCGACCCGACAACAGATTTAGAAGAATGTATTAGTCGCATTTTGAGTTACGAAGATGCAGATGCAACAATCGCCGAAGTTTTATTAGATCAACGTGTAATGCGCGGAATCGGAAACGTGTTTCGCTGCGAGTTGTTGTGGAGTTGCGAATTGCATCCGTGGGCAAAAGTCAGTTCATTAACTCGTGACGAATGTCGAGAACTTGTTGGCATCGCCGCTGAAATGTTGCAGTCTCGTATTCCACAACCTGACGCCACGCTGGCTGTTTATGGTCGGCATGGCAAAAGTTGTCAGCGTTGCAACGGTCAAGTTCGAGTAACGCATCACGGTGAAGCAAATCGTGTGCTTTATTGGTGCGCCGAATGTCAAGTGCGCCATGCCGGCACTAGTTCAAGTCGCTATGTAACCGAGCACGACACGCCGCCAGGTGTGCACCCAGCAGAGTTCATCTATCTTTCAGAATTAGAAAAGACCCGTAAATCAGGCTGAGGCAATCGCCGAAATAATTTCAGTTCGAGTCGCCCGCCACGCAGGAAACACTGCAGCGATAACGCCGATGATGAACGACCCGATCAAAATAAAGATCGTGCTGGTGATCGGCAGCGTAAATGCGCTGATGCCCGATTCGTTGAGCGAGACGACAATCACCACGCCGGTGACGATGCCGAGAAGCACACCCGTTACTGCACCAAATAGAGACGTGATCACGCTTTCCCAACGAACCATGGTGCGAACTTGTGAGCGAGTCATGCCCACTGCGCGCAACAAACCGATTTCGTGTCGGCGTTCAAACACAGAAAGCAACAACGTGATGATGATGCCGACAATCGCGATGATCACCGACAAAAACAGCAAGCCATAGATCAGCGCAAGAAATTGATCGATCTGTGCTGCCTGTGAGTCGATGTATTCGTCGCGACTCTCAAGGGTGCCAACACCCAAGTCAGCGCTTATCGCGGAGATCGCTTTGCGCGCATTCTCGTCACTTACGTTGGTGTTTGTGCTGATGTAAACGAAACTGTCAAATAACGGCGTGGCCACACCTTCAAAGAGTTCTCGACTCACCGCGTAGTTGCCGTATGCGTTCTTATATGTGCCTGCAACTTTGAGTTGTATTGATCGGCCATCTATGAGAGTGACCTGTACCTTTGAGCCGACTGGAAGATTTTTTTCAATTGATTTGTCTTGCTCGAGAAATATTTCATCTTTGCCCAAGTCTGATTGACGACCTTCGATCATTTCGAGGTTGTAAAGACCCTCTGCAGTTTTTGGATTAAACACCAAGATGAACGGCGATTCATCACCAACTTTGGCGGCGATAAAGCCGACACCAGTTGCTGTTTGAACTTCGGGAAGTTGATCAACTTTGTCGGTGACACTTGTCGGAATTCCACCAAAGCCGCGACTGTTGACACTCAGTGCGAAGTCGCCACGAAACGAACTGCCGATACTTTCGCGAATCTCACCTTTAATGCTTGCGGCGAGTGCAGTAAATGAAGTGACTAGAGCGACGCCAATTAGAACTGGGGCTGCTGTGCGAGCAGTGCGCTTCGGATTACGAGCGGCGTTTTGTTGCGACATCGCGCCAGTGACGCCACGTAACTTTGCAACAGGTTTACCCAGCAGCATCGCCACTGGTTTTGAAATTGCTGGCCCAAGCACGAGTACACCAGCGAAAACTGCGAGTACACCGAGGCCGAGAAAGATAACTTCGGCGCCGTTGATTGATGCAACAAGAGCGACCACGCCGAGAATCATGAATACCAAACCAATGATCACTCGTCTAGTCAGACCTGTAACGACATCGAGAGCGGTTTCACGAATTGCAGCAAGTGGCGGTACTCGTCCCGATCGCAATGCGGGAAGAATCGCGGAAAGGGTAGTAATCACCGTGCCGATCAAAACCGTTGAGAAGATCGCATTCGTATTAATAGTCAGACCAGTTGTTGGAATCTCAAGTCCGATTGCGTTTAATAGTGCACTTAACGCTTGAGATAGACCGATGCCGAGAATGAATCCCAGAGTTGAGCCGATCAGACCGACAACGATGGCCTCAACTATCAGTGAGTTTGTAACTTGTCGACGACTTGCACCGATGGCGCGCAATAGCGCACTTTCGCGCTGACGCTGGGCGGCGGTAATCGAAAAAACGTTGTAAATGACGAAGCAACCGATGCCGAGTGCAATAAACGAAAAGGCAGTCAAAAATGTGGTGAAGAATCCAAGAACTGTTTTGATTTGGCTTGTTGTTTCTTCTGTAATCTGAGCGCCAGTCAAAGTTTCAAGTTTGTCGCTTGGCGCCAAAGCCGAATTGATTGCTTTGGCGAGTGCCTCATCACTAAGAGTGCCATCTCCTTGAATCAAAAAGGCATCTACGAAGCCTGGCTTTAGTAAAAATTCTGAAGCGGTCGGCTGATCAAAAAGTGCAAATGTCGCGCCGCCTGGCGAAGAGACGTCGCCGTAGTTGGCGATGCCGACAAGCGAAAACTCGCGTGTGCCTGAGAGTGCATTCACGCGCACTGTGTCGCCAATTACGAATTTTCCGGCTTCAGCGGTTGCGCGGTCAAGCATCAATTCTTTTGGTCCGATCGGCAGACGACCAGTTTCTACATTCCATAAACCAGCTGCACTTGAAGAAGCAATGCTGCCAAAAGTTGGTGGTCCCTGATCTTCGCCAAGTGGTTTGCCATCTTTGCCGATGACTCGTGCGTAACTTTGCATGTCGCCAACTGCCGCGCTGACACCCTTGACGCCAAGAATCGTTTCGAGTGCCGAAATGGGTGACGGTGCTCGCTGCTCACCAAAACCAGTGTCGACCGAACTTGTTGACCGAACATAAGCATCAACATCTCGAAAAACATCTGTGAATAGTCGGTCAAAAGTGCTATTTACTGTTGCCGAAAAAATTGAGGTGCCAGCCAAAAATGAAGTGCCGAGAATAATCGCCAAAGAGGTCAGCAACAATCGGCCTTTGCGAGCCAGCGTCATTTTTAACGAAAGTCGAAACATTTTGTTTGGGCTAACTATTCGCCGAGATGTTTGAGATAGTCGAGAACTTTTTCAGGAGTTGGCTCAAACATCTCGCCGGCGACATGGCCGTCAGCAAGAAAAACAATTCGATCTGCATAACTTGCCGAGACGGCGTCATGGGTGACCATCACAATTGTCTGTTTCAAATCTGTAACTGCGCGACGCATAAATTTGAGAATGTCTGAGCCTGATTTTGAATCAAGGTTGCCGGTTGGTTCATCGGCGAAAATGATTTCTGGCTGTGTTGCTAGTGCTCGGGCTACAGCAACTCTTTGTTGTTGACCGCCCGAGAGTTCGCTTGGGCGATGATCAAGTCGATCTTTGAGCGAGATTGTGTCGATGACTTGCTTGATCCACGCGTCGTCGCCTGACTTCTTGCCCAAAGTGAGAGGAAGCGTGATGTTCTCGTATGCATTTAGCGTTGGGATCAAATTAAAACTCTGAAAGATAAAACCGATTTTTTCACGGCGGAGTTTTGTAATTTCTTTATCGTTCAATTGCGACAGGTCGGTGTCGCCGATGAATACATTGCCCTCGGTCAAAGCGTCGAGACCGGCGATGCAATGCATCAAAGTTGACTTGCCCGAGCCGCTTGGGCCCATGATCGCGCTGAACTTGCCACGCTCAAAGCTGACGCTGACGTTATCTAGAGCCTTAACTTCGTTTTCGCCGCTTCCGTAGATCTTTGAAGCCGATTCGGCCCTGGCGGCAATGTTTTGCAGGTCTTTTCCTTGAGTCATTGGCTTTTAGGTTACGGCTGTTTTTTGAATTGGGGCTAAAGGTTCGGTGAATTGGGGCTAAAGGTTCGGGTCGATCT
>JAEMTQ010000087.1 GCA_016462185.1 Ilumatobacteraceae bacterium | reverse complement strand
TTGAAGATTCTTGATGTAATGAACTCAGCGATCAGTGCACCTCGTGCAACTGTCAATGAGAGTGCACCAAAGATCGTTACCTTCACGATTCCGCTTGACAAAGTTGGCGAAGTAATCGGACCAAAGGGCAAAGTAATCAACACCATTCAGCAAGAAACTGGTGCTGAAATCAATGTCAGCGATGACGGCGCAACCGGCATCATCACAATTGGTTCACCAGACAATTCAAAAGTTGAAGATGCAAAGTCACGCATCTTGGCAATTGTTGATCCTCCGACTGCAGAACTCAATGCTGTTTACACCGGACGTGTTGTCAATACGGCAGCCTTCGGTGCATTCGTAAATATTCTTCCTGGCCGTGATGGCTTGGTGCATATTTCGAAGCTCGGTAACGGCCAGCGTGTAGCGCGTGTCGAAGATGTCTTGAACATCGGCGATGAAGTGCAAGTTCGAGTCGACGACATTGATGACCGCGGCAAAGTAAGCCTCAGTTTGATTGGTCCAGATGGTGAAGTAATCAAGGGCTCAGCAGGCGGTTCGTCAGATTCTGGCGACAGAGGACCACGTCAAGACCGTGGTGATCGTCCGCGTTCAAATGATCGTGGCCCGCGTAACAGCGATCGTCCGCGTTCAAATGATCGTGGTCCGCGTAACAGCGATCGTCCACGTTCAAACAACCGCCCCGACCGTAATGATCGCAATGATCGCAACGATCGCGGCCCGCGCAACAATGACCGCAATGTTTCATCAGATGCAGTCAGCGTGAGCTTTGAAGAAGAGTTTGATCGCGATCTGCGCAACGAGCTCGGAGATCTCGGCTGAGATGACAATCCGCGTCGGTGTTATTGGCGCTACAGGGCGAATGGGCGCAACAGTCTGCGCTGCAATCGCTGCCGATAAAAACTTAGAGCTGGTTGCAGCAGTAGACACTGCTTCAACTGGTTCTGTGGTTCAAGGTGTCACGGTTTCGAAAGATCTTCGTGCACTTGCCGATGCAAAAGTAGATGTTGCAGTTGACTTCACCGTCGCTGCTGCATCACGCGTGAACTTGCCATGGTTGGCAATGCACAATATGCACGCGGTAGTTGGCACTACTGGTTTCACTGATCAAGACATTGCTGATTTCGGCAAGATTTTTACTGCCAGCAATTGCATCGTTGCCCCAAACTTTGCAATCGGTGCGGTATTGATGATGCGTTTCGCAGAAATTGCGGCGCCATTTTTTGAAACTGCAGAAATCATTGAAATCCACCACGATGGCAAAGCCGACTCACCATCGGGCACAGCAATCTCAACTGCCAAGCGAATGGCTGCGGCCAGCAAAGATTGGGCGAAAGACCCAACGACGCACGAAGCGATTGCTGGTGCACGCGGTGCTCGTGGCCCGGCAGATATTCCAATTCATGCAGTGCGCATGCGCGGTGTCGTCGCCAATCAAGAAGTAGTTCTTGGCACGCAAGGTCAAACACTCACAATTCGTCACGACACGATCGATCGCGCAAGCTTTATGCCCGGCGTCGTCTTGGCATGCAAAAAAATTGCCGAGCACAAGGGTTTTACCCTCGGGCTCGACAAGTTTCTTGGAATCTAAAAAAAGTTTAAAGACTCACTTTATTTAAGTGAGTTGATTGCCGCCTCATAATTTGGCTCGCTGGCGATTTCGCCAACAAGTTCTGTGTGCAGAACCTTGCCTTTTTCATCTAGTACGACTACTGCTCGGGCGAGCACACCTTTGAGCACGCTGCTCGTGAGCTTCACGCCGAAAGCGGCAGCAAAGTTCGTACGAAATGACGAAGCGGTCTTGACATTCGTCAAACCTTCGCTACCACAAAAACGGCCCTGTGCAAATGGCAAGTCTGCCGACACACAGTAGATCTCTGTGTTGGCGAGCGACGATGCAATCTCGTTGAACTTGCGTGTGCTTGTCGCGCAAGTCGGGGTGTCGATGCTCGGGAAGATGTTAAAGATCACTCGTTTGCCTACAAGATCTTTGTTTGAAATATCTTGCAACGCGCTGGTTGTCAGCGAAAACTTTGGCGCAGGCTTGCCTTTGGTTGGCAATTTGCCGCTAACAGAAACTGGATTTCCACCCAGGGTTACTGTTGTGCCAGATTTTTTCGCTTTCTTAACTTTCGCTACTTTCTTGACTTTTTTAGCCGACTTCTTTACTTGCTTCTTCTTTTTCTTTGTAGCCATGGCTTCTCCGATTGTTGTAAGTGGTTAATTAGATTTTGGTCGACCTTTACGGACTGACTGTAGTGATGAGGCTATAAATAAAAAGCCGACAACCCACCATTGATACTTCTCGATATAACTCAGAAAGTCTTTAATCTGCTCTTCAAACATTTTTCCGCCGCGCCACAGCACCGCCAATTTGATTGCAATTCCAAGCATCAACAACGGAACGAACTTTTTCAGGCTCATCTTTCGGTGCCCAACAAGTAGGCAGACGATATTGCTGCCAGGCATTAGCACCACCATCGCCGAACCAGCTTTATCAACGGCGCGTTCTAGCCATTTGTAGATTGCAGGCAGTTCGCCCATATTGCCTTCAACCCAGCCCAAAGCCTTGGCCCCATACCAACGACCCACCAAAAATAGAGCGACGCCAGCGATTAAGACTCGTGTAAAGCCAATAACCGAGTAGCTAAACAAATCGATGTAAGGCACCGCTCCAAATAAGTTGCGGTTGCGCGAACTTAAAAGAAGAACCAGCTTCGGTCGTTCATCAACAAGTGCCGGCCCAATATTGCTGCCGATAGTGCCGATTGCAAATAACAGTGTTGTAAGTGTCAAGACTGCTTTGCGCATTCGTAGCACGGTAGCCGACTTGCTACGGTAATCAAGAGATAGTTGAGAGATTTGGTAACAACAAAAACTTTTTGGGGGATTCATGAAGGGTTTGATGCAAAACACGCCGCTGACGATGGTGCATTTGTTCGAGCGAGCTGAGAAGTATCACGCAAATAAAACGATTACCACTGCGACTGCGGTTGGCAAAGATCGCACGAATTATGGCGAATGGGCGGCACGTACTCGTCAATTGGCGGGCGCGCTTGATCTCTTGAAGATTTCAAAAGACGGCAGAGTAGGTACTTTCGCCTGGAATACCGCACGGCATCTTGAACTTTATTTTGCTGCACCGTGTACTGGTCGTGTGGTGCACACGCTGAATATTCGGTTGTTTCCCGAGCAGCTCACGTACATTGCCAATCACGCCGAAGATGAAGTGATTTTTGTTGACCGTTCGTTGTTTGCATTAATCGCTCCGCTTTTGCCTACTTTCAAAACCGTGAAGCATCTCGTGGTCATGGACGACGGCAAGGGCGACGTTCCAGAATCAGTGCCAGGAATGCAGATGTACAACTATGAAGAGTTGATAAAAGGTGTATCGGGTGTCGAGTTCAACATCACCGATGAAAATTTGGCTGCCAGCATGTGTTACACAAGTGGAACAACGGGCAACCCGAAAGGTGTCGTATATAGTCACCGCTCGACATTTATGCACACGATGGGTGCGATGACGGTCGATTCACTCGGTGCGCGCGAAAGCGATGTCATCTTGCCGGTGGTGCCAATGTTTCATGCCAACGCGTGGGGACTCGCACATGCTGCAGTTGCTTGCGGCGCGAGTCTTGTTTTGCCAGGACCCGATCTCTCGGGTAAAGCAATTGCAAATTTGATCGTTGATGAAAAAGTAACTGTCGCCGCAGGTGTGCCAACAATTTGGATGGGCGTGCTTCCTGAACTCAAGGGTCGCGACACATCTTCATTGCGTGCGATTCCGGTGGGCGGTAGTGCGGTGCCAAAAGCATTGAGCGAGGGATATCGAGAAACTGTTGGTCTACCAATTTTGCAAGCCTGGGGTATGACAGAGACGAGTCCGATTGCGGCGACTTGCAATTTGTCAATCGCTGATCAGCAAAAATCAATAGAAGAGCAGGCCGAGCTTCGCACGACTGTTGGCACAATTAATTTTGGTGTGGACTGTCGAGTTGTTTTGCCAGGCACGACCACGCCAGTGCCATGGGACGGCGAAACTAGCGGCGAGTTGCAATGCGCCGGTTCATGGATCGCATCGACGTATTACGACGATTCTCGCGCAGGTGAAAGTTTCACCGATGATGGCTGGCTTCGAACTGGCGATGTCGCAACGATGGATTCGTCAGGTCGCATTCGTTTGGTTGACCGCACCAAAGATTTGATCAAGACCGGCGGCGAATGGATCTCGTCAGTCGAGATTGAAAACGAACTGATGTCGCATCCAAAAATCAAAGAAGCAGCAGTTGTCGGTGTGCCTCACCCGAAGTGGTCAGAGCGGCCACTTGCATGTGTTGTGCTCAACCCTGGCGAGTTGCTGACTAAGCAAGAAGTGCTTGACTACGTTCGACCAAGATTGGCAAAGTGGCAAGTGCCAGACGACGTCGTGTTTATTGATGAAGTGCCGAAGACCAGTGTGGGTAAGTTCTCTAAAAAGACTCTGCGTGAAAAATACGCAGATTATGTCTTGCCCAACGTTTAAACCAGGATTTTTGGGCAAAACCAGCATTACTTGACAATGAGACAGCTAAGGTCTTATTGTCTCACTATGGCTCGGAGTAGCA
>JAEMTQ010000086.1 GCA_016462185.1 Ilumatobacteraceae bacterium | reverse complement strand
ATTTGTTGCCGAGTCCTTCACCTTTGCTTGCACCTTCGACGAGTCCGCCGATGTCGACAACTTCAACAGTTGCATAAACAGTTTTTTGCGTTTTCGACATTGCAGCCAGGGCATCAAGTCGCGGGTCGAGCACTTTGGCCATGCCGATGTTCGGGTCTTTGGTCGCAAACGGATACGGTGCGGCGAGCGCGTTCGACCCAGTCAGAGCGTTATATAAAGATGACTTGCCAGCGTTGGGCAAACCGACAAGACCGAAGCGTTCCATGAGAGATCGTCACGCTATCTGTGCCGAACAACCAGTCTGGGATTGAGCATTCAAGCCCGTTAATTGTTACTATGCAGATAGTGCTAATTACTCACCCCGAGGAGAACACTCAGTGACATTTGATCTCGACCTTTCGAAGTACCAACTCGGTTGGAGCGACGAAGTTGAATATGCCTTCGAACCCGTCAAAGGATTAAACACGGGCGTCGTCGAGCAAATCTCGTGGTGGAAAGGTGAGCCCGAGTGGATGCGCAAAATGCGTTTGCGATCACTTCAGACTTTTGAAAAAAAGCCGATGCTCGACTGGTTCGCCGTCAACATGCCAGACATCGATTTTCAAGACATCTACTACTACTTGAAGCCGGCTACAGCGCAAGTCGACGAATGGGAAGACCTTCCAGAAGAGATGCGCAAGACATACGAGAAACTTGGTATTCCAGAAGCCGAGCGAAAGTATCTCGCTGGCGTCACCGCCCAATACGAGAGTGAAGTTGTCTTCCATCGCAATCGCGAAGATCTCGAAAAACTTGGCATCTTGTTTTGTGACATGGACACCGCGTTGCGCGAATATCCAGATCTTGTCAAGCAATATTTCGGCACGGTAATTCCGCCGGGCGACAACAAGTTTTCGGCACTCAACACATCTGTTTGGTCGGGTGGCTCATTTATTTATGTTCCACCAGGCGTTGAATGCGAAATGCCGCTGCAGGCTTACTTCAGAATCAACTCTGAAAATGCCGGCCAGTTCGAGCGCACGTTGATTATCGCTGACGAAGGTTCGAAAGTTCATTACATCGAAGGTTGCTCAGCGCCGGTCTACACAAAAGATTCGTTGCATTCGGCCGTTGTCGAAATCATTGTCAAGCCAAGCGCTCATGTCACTTATACGACGATTCAAAACTGGTCACCAAACGTTTATAACTTGGTCACCAAGCGTGCACGCGTCGAAACCGAAGGCCACATGGAGTGGATCGACGGCAACATCGGTTCAAAGTTGACGATGAAATATCCAAGTGTCTATCTAATGGGACCAAAGGCCACTGGCGAAGTTCTCTCCGTGGCTTATGCAGGTGCCGGCCAGCACCAAGATGCTGGCGCCAAAATGGTTCACGCCGCGCCCGAGACATCATCAAAAATTGTTTCTAAGTCGATCTCCAAAGACGGCGGTATCACCGCCTACCGCGGTCTGGTTCGCGTCGAAGAGGGTGCAACAAACTGCAAGAGCCATGTGCAATGTGATGCGCTAATTCTTGACGAACAAAGCGAGAGTCGCACTTTTCCATACATGGAAGTAGGCGCTCAAGATGCACAAATTGGTCACGAAGCAACGGTTTCAAAAATCGCCGACGAACAACTCTTCTACTTGCAGAGTCGCGGTCTTTCGCAAGAGCAAGCAATGAGCATGATCGTCAACGGTTTTATCGAGCCAGTCACACGCACACTGCCAATGGAATACGCCGTCGAGTGGAGTCGACTAATTGAGTTGCAAATGGAAGGCTCGGTCGGCTGAAGTTAGCCAACTGAAGTAAAATTCGAAATATGGCAATGCGAACCGAATGCAAGCATTTCGAAAGTCGCACCTACACAAACGGCGATGCGATGCGACGCTGCCGTCTCGACCTTGCCCCTGATGCGCCGTGGCGTTGCCCCGATGAGTGTGCAAAGTTTGATCATCGTGCTGTCGATATTGGCTGGGCGCACGGCACAATCGTGCCGAGTGTGGCGCCGGTTGAGCCAACAAGTGTCAAAGATGGCACGGCAGCCTCTGTGTTGAGCGAAGCCGAAGCGATCATCAATGCGATGGCAAGTGACATCGCCGCAGAAATCAAAGAAAAGAAAAACAAGAAGAAAAAGCGCAAGCGAAAATGAGTACTGTGACGATTCCAACCGTTGACGAAGAGATCTGGCGTTACAGCCGCATCGGCGAACTCGATCTAGAGAGTTTTCGACCGGGTCAAGTAACAACCACAATCGACGGGCCAGCAGACTCGATTAAAAAAGTTGTTTCGCGCGCAACAAGTGTTGTGCCTCGCACTTCAAGTGATCTGTTCGAAGACTTAAACGCTAAGAACGCGGCGCTAACAGCCATTTGCGTTGCTAAAGGTCAGACGATTAGTCAGCCGATAATAATTACCCACTCACTCAATGAGTCAGGCGTTGTCGCATACCCGCGTCTGGTTATTGATGCCCAAGAAAACAGCGAAATCACGATCGTTGAGCGCTTTATTTCAGGCGATGATATTGCGTCGCTCGTTGTGCCTGTTGTCGATGTGCGTGCAGCTCAATCTGCGCGAGTTACATACGTGGCGATCAACGAACTCGGTGCTGCGACATGGCAGATCGGTTATCAGCAGGCTGTGGGTCAACGCGATTCAATGATGAAACTTTTCTCGGTTGCTCTTGGTGGCGATTATGCGCGCGTTCGTGCTGAAGTTCGCCTCGAGGGCCAAGGCGCCAATTCGCAACAAGTCGCGCTCTATTTTGCTGGCTCAACACAGATGCACGACTTTCGCACGCTGCAAGATCACGCTGCGCCGCGCACTCGCAGCGATCTGCTGTTCAAAGGTGCGGTCAAAGACACTGCAAAAAGTGTTTATACGGGTTTGATTCGTATTCGCGAAAACGCGACGAAGTCAGAAGCGTTTCAAACCAATCGCAATCTCACTCTTTCAAATGGTGCATGGGCCGAGAGTGTTCCAAATCTTGAGATCGAAACAAATGACGTCAAGTGCAGTCATGCCAGCACGGTTGGTCCGATAGATGACGAGCAACGTTTCTATCTTGAGAGCCGCGGCATCAAGCCCGAAATCGCTGAGCGGCTAGTTGTGCTCGGTTTCTTTGGCGAAGTTCTCGATCGCTTGCCGGCCGTGCCGTTCATCGCTGATCTGCGCGAGCGCGTAAGCGTCAAACTTTTGGGAGCGTCCAAATGAAAACAACAGTTTGCAAATTTGACGAACTCGTCTCGGGCAAAGCTGCGCGGTTCGTGGTGGGCGAGCGGGCGATCGCGGTCGTGCGAATCGACGACAAGGTCTATGCAATCGGCGACAAGTGCAGCCATGCAGATGTTGCGCTCTCAGACGGCGAGGTCATCACTGACACTAAAGAAATCGAATGCGTCCGACATGCAAGTTGCTTCAGTCTTGAAACCGGAAAGCCCAACACATTGCCGGCAACTCAGCCAGTGCCTGTTTATGTTGCAACTATTGAAAACGGCTCAGTCGTGATTGACGTCAAGTGAGGCTCAACAGATGACAACACTCGTAATCAAAAATCTTGCTGTCAGTGTCGGCTCTTCACAAATTTTGAATGATGTTTCGCTCACGATCAACTCTGGTGAAGTTCACGCCGTGATGGGGCCGAACGGCGCGGGCAAATCAACATTGTCGGCAGCATTGATGGGCAAGCCGGGCTACACGGTTACTGGTGGCAGTGTCACGCTCGATGGCGTTGATGTTTTGGCTTTACCGACATGGCAGCGAGCAACAGCGGGTTTGCATCTGATCATGCAATACCCAACCGAGATTCCGGGCGTGATGTTGCAAGATGCAATGTCGGCTGCTTTAGATACGCGTAACCAAGATTCGAAACAACTAAATCAACTCATTGAAACTGAAGCCAAGCGAATCGGTTTTGATTCAGAACTAGTGACGCGTTCGGTGAATGTTGACTTCTCGGGTGGTGAGAAAAAGCGGAGTGAAACTTTGCAACTTTCCGTTTTGCAACCAAAGATCGCGATTCTCGACGAACTCGATTCAGGTCTCGACATCGATGCGCTTCGTGATTGCGCTCAGCGCGTTGAAGATGCAACACGCGAGATCAACCTGGGTGTGCTTGTGATTACCCACTACAGCCGTCTGTTTGATCAACTCAAGCCAGACTTCGTGCATATCTTGACCAACGGTCGCATCGTCAAGAGCGCAGGCCCAGAGTTGGCCGACGAACTTGAAGTCACCGGCTACGCCGCTTACACAAACGTATAAATAAAAATGGCGGGTAGTCCTTTCGGACTACCCGCCATTTTCTTACTAACTACAAATTACTTAGTCTTTGTAAATCCGACCTTTGTCCAGTCAATTGATGTGAAACCGAATGCGCCGAAGTTGGCAACATTCTTTTGTACACCAACGACGTTATTGCGTTGGAACAATGTGATCGAGTGAACAAGCTTGTACACCTCTTTGTCGGCTTGGTTTGCAATCTCACAACGCTTCTTACTGTCAAGAATGTTGTTTGCCTTTGTGAACAAATCGTCAATTGTTTTGCTTCCAATATTGCCGAAGTTCTGTGCAGTACCAATTTTGTAGAGGTTGCCGGATGACGAAATTGGGAAGTTGTTTCCACTCCACGCAAAGATCGCCATTTCAAATTGGCCACCAGTGATATTGGCCAAGGTGAAATATTGCGCTGACGGAACCAAAGTCGGTACCAATTCGATACCTGCTTCTTTTGCCATTGCTGATGCAAGCAGAACTGTGT
>JAEMTQ010000021.1 GCA_016462185.1 Ilumatobacteraceae bacterium | reverse complement strand
ATTTTGGCGCTCTAACCTTGCTTCTGAACTTTACGGCGACCGAATCGGTCACTAAAGATCAGCCTCCGGCCTTTGCCTTTGACTTGTTCAAGATGTCAATCAGACGATCAAGCGCTGGCGTGATCACCTGTGTTTGCATCGTTGCGATTTGATCGTCATCGTAGAAAATTATCTCGCCTCGAGTTAAATCTGGAGCAATCTCTGAGATCAGATCTGACATGTTCTTCATGCCGGTGTGATACCCGTGATACGACAAGTCTTTGATTGAAACTTCTGGAATCAAATCCCAGTTGATCCAAGCATGTGCCGCTTCAGCATTTGGTGCTCCAGCAGCAACGCAGTAGGTGTCCATCCAGAGTTCTGTGTTTGGTGTTCCAAGCACCCACCTCCAAACTGTTGGGTCTCCACCAGCTTCTTCAATTCGCGTGAACGCCTGTCGAGCGTCACCGTTCCATGCCATGGCGATTGAAAATGCGCCTTCAGCAAGTTTGGTGCTTGGGTAACTGTCGAATGCTTTGATGTGCTGAGCAAACTCTTCAACCAAGAATTTTTCGCAAGCATCAATGTCTTCTTTCTTTTCAGTATTCCAGTTGATGCCGTTTGCCCAGAACCACATGCCGCAGTAGTTCGGCGCTGCGTCAATCACAGAGCAGTTACCACTTGCTTCACCCATACATGTGTCAATAAAGTCTTGCCAAGTGGTGAGCTCTTTAGAGATTTTCGACGAGTCATAAAAGTAACCAGTAGTTCCCCAGTTTTTACAAACTGAGTAATCGTTCGTTGGGTCCCACGCCTGGCCCAAATAGTTTGGATCCACGTTGACCATGTTTGGAATCAGCGACTTGTCAAGTTTTTGAATCAAACCCTTTTCAATCATTTGCGGCACGTAAGGCCCAGTTGGAACAACGATGTCAAAGCCGCTGCTGCCACCACTTGTTGCAAGTTTTGTGATCAGGTCTTCATTGCTTCCGTAGTAGTCAACCTTCATCGTCACACTCAGTGTCGAGGCAGCAAGTGCACCAACCAAATCTGGATCGTTGTAGTCACCCCAGGTGTACATCGCCAAAGTGCCACTTGCCTGATTGATTACGCGACTCCAATCGCCCGAGGCAAGATTCTCTGCGCCGCCTTCGGCCGAGTCACCATCTGATGAACCGCCGCATGCTGCAGCAACTAAAGCGAAACCAGCGATTGCTGTGCCGCCTTGCAAAAATGCACGGCGCGAAAGTTTTTCACGAAAACCTTCTGGTGCCAACATTCTGAGTTGTGGTTTTTTTTCGTTGCTCATTTTCTCCCCTTTTGTTTGTTAATTACTTCGTGAAATCTGAATACCCGAATATCTGAATAATAGTCATGTAATTGTTCACGCGTGCGTCGGCGCAGCCAGCACCAGCGAGGCTTGTCGGGCTGAGAACAAATAGACGTCCTCAGCCAGCCAACTGCACCAAACCGAATCGCCAACGGCGAATCGCGACGGATTGGTACGGCCAACTTGCACCAGCAAGTCGCGAGTACCAACGGTGACGACATATTGCAAAACATCACCGAAGTGAGAGACGCCAGCAACTTTTGCACTCACAGCATTGGCACTTGACTCAGGTTTATCTTGAGTCAAATTGATGCACTCTGGTCGCACAGCCGCCAAGGCTGCTTCACCGCTTGGCACGTTTTCTTCAGGTCGCGTCGCCACGAATACGGTGCCATCTGTTGCAGTTGCCCCGTTAGCAGTTGCAATACCTTGCCAAAAATTGTTTCGACCGACGAAACCAGCCACGAATGCCGACGAAGGTCGCTCGTAAACGGTTTCGGGGTCTCCAAGTTGTTCAACATGGCCATCCAACATGATCGCAATGCGATCTGACATTGACATTGCTTCTTCTTGATCGTGGGTCACAAACACGAACGTGATACCAAGTCGACTTTGTAGAAGTTTCAGTTCAATCTGCATTTCTTCACGCAACTTACGATCAAGTGCGCCGAGCGGCTCGTCAAGCAACAAAATGCTCGGACGATTAACGAGCGCACGTGCCACTGCGACGCGTTGCTGCTGACCGCCAGACAGCTGACGCGGTTTTCGATTCGCCATCTTTGACATCTGCACCATGTCGAGTGCTTCAATTACTTTGCTACCGATTTCTTCTTTGGCTACACCTTTTTGACGCAGTCCGTAGGCAACATTCTCAGCAACATTCATATGCGGAAACAACGCATAGTGCTGAAACACGGTGTTGACGTCACGCTTATACGGCGGCACACCCTGAACGTATTCGCCGCTGATTCGAACAAAGCCTGCATCAGGTTGTTCGAATCCGGCCAACATGCGCAAAGTTGTTGTCTTACCGCAACCACTTGGTCCAAGCAATGAGAGAAACTCACCAGATTTAATTTCGAGATTTAACGAGTCGACCGCTACGACATCTCCATAGCGCTTCGTCACATTGACGAGTTCAACCGAGCCACGCTCGCTACTCACTAAACCCGCTTTGACTCAGAAACATGTGACCCCCGAATTATTGACAACAAAACCTTGATACAGCATGACATATTTTCTATTCGTCGTCCGAATCTTTGTAAAATCAAGAACTTTAAACCGACTAGGTTTGCCCTCATGGATACCCCAGTAATTAAAACCCTGGGAGTACCCAAAGAAACTAAGACCTCTGAAGGTCGAGTCGCACTAACCCCCGACGGCGTGCGCGAATTTGAGCGCGCAGGTATCGAAGTATTTATTGAAACTCAGGCCGGCGTTGGAGCCTCAATCGAAGATAACCAATACGTAGCCGCTGGAGCAACCATCGTCGCTACCGCCGCCGAAGCATGGTCAAAGCAAATGGTGGTCAAGGTTAAAGAACCAACTGAAAAAGAGTTCAGCTTTTTGCGCAGCGACTTGACGCTGTTTACATATCTTCACCTCGCGGCGTATCCAAAAGTTGCCGAAGCACTTCTCAAGAACAAGACAACTTCAATCGCCTACGAAACAGTTCAAGAAACTGATGGCTCGCTTCCGCTGTTGGCGCCAATGAGCGAAATCGCCGGCCGCATCGCCACACAAGTTGGCGCGTTTTATCTGCAAAGCCCAAATGGCGGGCGCGGAGTATTAATGGGTGGCGCGCCGGGTGTTCATCCGGCAAAAGTTTTGGTGATCGGCGCAGGCAATGTTGGTTTCAACTCAGCATGGATCGCGGGCGGCATGGAAGCCGAAGTGGTGCTACTTGACAAAAATTTGGATCGATTGCGTCACATTGATCAAATCATCCGCTCGCGAATCACAACCATCGCCTCAAATCGTGGCGCAATCGAGCGATACATCGCGCAAGCCGATTTGGTGATTGGCGCAGTTCTTGTTGCAGGTGCGCGCGCACCAGTTGTCGTGACACAAGAGATGGTCAAGTCAATGAAACGCGGTTCGGTGATTGTTGATGTCGCAGTTGACCAAGGCGGTTGCATCGAAACTATTCATGAGACAACTCATAAAGAACCCGTCTATGAACTTCATGGTGTCTTGCACTATGCCGTTGGCAACATGCCGGGTGCCGTGCCACACACGAGCACTTACGCCCTCACCAATGCAACATTGCCGTATCTTCTCGACGTTGCAAAACTCGGCACCAAAACTGCCGCCCAGAAAAGCAGCTCACTAAAACTCGGAGTCAACACGGTGAACGGCGAACTTACCAACTCTGCAGCCGCAATTGCACTTAAGTTGACGGCAGTTGATTGCTTAAAAGTTTTATAAAACTAATCGCAACAACTATCGCGCCAACCACAACCTGAACACTTGAAGTGAGCGTGTTCAGCATGCAATTTCGACCCGCAGTGTGGACAGTCAACAAAAACGGCGTGACGTGTGCGACAAGAGTCGCTGTTGACTGTTGTCGCTTGAGAAGCAGACGTCTTGAGATCGGTTCGCGTATCGGTCACGAATTAATTATTGCACTATCGTGAACATGGTTCGCGCATGACTGATACAACTGACTCTTCAACTCCGGTCAGTAGGCGCAACCGCCAACACACACCCGGCAGTGCCCGTGCCGCCTTTCAAGTACCCGACTTCAGGCGCATTTGGTTCGGTTCATTCGCTTCAAATATCGGCACATGGATTCAAAACGTTGTCTTACCTGTCTATATATATGAACGCACGGGCCGAGCATCTCTTGTGGCAGTTTTGATTTTCGCCCAACTTGGCCCAATTCTGCTGTTTTCAATCCCAGGTGGCGTTATCGCAGATCGCGTCAACCGAAAAAAGTTTCTGGTGTCAATGCAGACTTTGCAACTTTGCTGTTCTTTGCTTTTGGCTTTTTTTGCGGCCCAAGATTCGCCGATCTGGTTGCTCTTTGCCGCCCAACTAGGGGTCGGCATTGGTAATGCGCTTCAGATTCCGGCTTGGTCAACAATGCTCACGACCCTTGTGCCACCAAAAGATATTGCGGGTGCAATTTCGTTGAACTCGACGGTGATCAACGGCGCACGAGTCATTGGACCAATAATTGTCGCCGTTCTCGCGCAATGGAATGTAACCACATCACAGTTTTTTACTATCAATGCCGTCACATATCTTTTCGTGATCTTTGCGTTGCTCGGCGTGAAAATTCCTGAAATCACGCCCGACACGACAACTGGCTGGCGCAGGTTCACTTTTGCCTTCAAAATTGCCCGCGAGCGCATCGTCGTCTCACGTCTTGTTCTTACGCTTGCGTCATTTTCGCTGCTCTCACTGCCATATGTTGGCCTTTTTCCAGCCATTGCCGAACTCAACTTCGGTATTGAATCAAAAAGTGTGACGTATAACTGGCTCTATGCAACTTGGGGTCTTGGCGCATGTGTTGGCGGTTTAAGCGTCTCAACAATTTTTGTTGCGATCGACAATCGACGACTAATCCGAATCGGTTTTGCGAGCTTCGCTGTGAGCATGATGGCGTTTGCGCTTTCACCAAATGTCACGCTTGCTTTCGTCACGGTATTTTTTCTCGGTGGTGCTTACTTCTTTACAACGACTTCAATGCAAACAGTTCTCGCATCAGGGCTCACCCCAGAAATTCGTGGGCGTGTGATGGCGCTTTGGTTCATGGCATTTGGCGGCACCGTGCCAATCGGCAACATGATCTTTGGTCCGCTGATCGACCGCTACGGCTCTCAGTGGCTGTTGATCCTTGGTTCGCTGTGGGCTGCAGTGTTGTGGTGGTGGTGCGACATCGAACGCCTCGAGCGCCAAGAAGAAACAGTTCTCTAAAAACTCTCGAGTACTCGCGAGTACTCGCTACAACCCGTCACAAAGTCGAACGAGGCCGGTCACTTTTGAGCCTTTGACAAGTGCAGCATCGCTTGCGCCAAGTTTTGCCAGTTGTGACTTTGCTTCGTCAAAACTCACAGCTTGCGTTTGGTAAAGATCTGTATTCACCGCAATCAGTTCGATATTTAGATCTTCAGCAATAGCACGAATCGCCAAGTGTTCTTTGGCTGGATCTGCCAACTCGGCCATTAATCCACAAAATGCAAACTTCTTTTTGGCTGGCAGTTTCGCCAAAGTTTCAAGTGCCGCTCGCATCGAGGCTGGGTTTGCGTTGTATGAGTCGTCAATCACAGTTGCACCAGTTTTAAGTTTGCGTATCTGCATTCGCGAACTAGAAATGCGCGCTCCCGATATCGCGCGCGCCGCAGTTTGCAAATCAATCTGTAGATACCCGGCCACACAAAGAGCAGCGAGCGCATTGTGGGCCATATGCATACCTGCAGTTTGCATTTGCAGTTCAACTTCACCCCACGGCGATGCGACTTTTGCTGTGACACAGCCCTGATCGTTGATCGCACTCGACAAAATTTTTACATCAGCGTTTGCTGCCGTGCCGTATGTCAATATCTTTGCCTTAGTTGCGTCGCGCATCGCAACCACTCGCGAGTCATCAGCATTTAAAATCGCTACTCCAGAATCTGGCAACGACTCGATCAGTTCTTGTTTGGCTTTTTTAACTCCGTCAATTGAGCCCAAACGCTCGGTGTGCGCGTCAGCCACCGCGGTCACAATGCCAATATTTGGACTAGCTACTTTGCAAAGCCTGGCAATCTCACCAAACCCACGCATTCCCATTTCAAGCACAAGAGCCTGTGTCGCATCCGGCGCATTCAAAATAGTTGTCGGCAAACCAAAGTCATTGTTGAACGACGCCTCGTTGGCATGTGTTTGAAATTTTGTAGCCAAGGCACTGGCGACAAAATCTTTTGTCGATGTCTTGCCCACTGAACCAGTGATCCCGATTACGCGCCCTGCCAACTGCGAATCAAGTCGGGCCCTACCCCAACTACCCAAAGCCAATAATGCTGCAATTGTTTCGCCGACTTTGATTGCTGTTCGACCCTGCGGTTCGCGCGCGGTGAGATACGCCCCTGCACCACGACTTATGGCGTCAGCAATAAATTCGTGACCGTCGCGTTGATCAACAATTGGTACGAATAATTGTCCTGGCACGATTGTTCGCGAGTCGAAAGATACGCCAGCAAGATGTGCGTTCGAACCAACAAGTTCTCCAGAAACGGCGCTTGCAACATCTGCTGCCATGAAGCGCATAGGTTTAAATCTTAACTGCGCCAGTGTCTGCAAATTGACTAGTACTGACGAGCACTGATTAACGTCAAGATGCGAGTACCGTTATGACGAATGATTAGCGAAAATCGCAAGTCAAAAGCTCGCATCATTGTTTTATTTGGTGGCGAATCTGCCGAGCACGACGTTAGTTGTGTCACGGCGGCACACGTCTTGCGCGCACTTGATCCACAAAAATATGACGTCACCACGGTGGGCATCACACGCGATGGCCAATGGGTGAACACTGAACTGCCAACAGCGAGAGACATCAAAACTCTCAACGCAACTGGATCACCCACAAGTTCAAGTTTGATTTTTGATGCACAAAACGACTCGACACAACTTGTTGTCATTCCTTTGCTACACGGACCGATGGGTGAGGACGGCACCGTGCAAGGACTGCTCGAACTTGCCCACGTCGCATATGTCGGCACGGGTGTGCTCGGTAGTGCTGTCGCAATGGACAAAAGCATCGCTAAACAAATTATGTCTGCCAACTCTATTGCTCAACAAAAATTTATAACCGTTCGTGACACTGATGATCAAGACAAAATTATTGATCAGGCAATCAGCCAACTTGGTTTACCAGTTTTTGTTAAGCCTGCAAATATGGGATCTTCAATCGGCGTCAAGAAAGCCAAAACGCGTGGCGAAATAGTCTCTGCACTTACCAACGCGTTTGAGTTTGACGAGTGGGCTCTCATCGAAGAAGCAGTCACGGGTCGAGAAATTGAAGTTGCAGTTCTTGGCAACGAAAACCCTCGGGCGTCAGTGCCGGGCGAAATTGTTCCGAGTCACGAGTTTTACGATTACGAAGATAAATACATTGGCGACGGAGCCCAACTACTCGTGCCTGCGCCACTTTCTGAAAGCGAAGTTGCTGAAGTGCAGCAACTCGCCTTGAAGATTTACCGAACTTTGCGCAGCGACGGTATGGCTCGGGTCGACTTCTTTTATGAAAAAGGTGGCAGAGGTTTCTTGTGTAACGAAATCAATACGATTCCGGGATTTACACCAATTTCGATGTATCCAAAACTATGGCAAGCCTCTGGTTTGAGTTATTCGCAACTTCTCGACGAATTAATCGAACTAGCGATTGCACGACACACTAAACGGCGCAACAAAACTTAAAACTCAGTAAGTTTTGGCGTCGAAATTAGATCAAGAACCCGCTGGTGGGATGTTGATCTTCATTCCTGCAAACAAGAACACGTCAATACTTGACCAATTGTTTGCTGCCAATAGCGAAGTCATAGAAACGCAGAACTTTTTGATAATCACAAACAGCGAATCTCCTTGGGCGATTTCGTAGACACCCGCAGGTCGATTGCCACAGCCAGGTTTACCAACAGGACTGGCTGTTGTCGTCTGTTGAACATTTGTCGAGACAACTTGGGCTGACGGCGGAATCTTAAGTTTTCGCCCTGGATATGGAAACTGCGTTGCAGAAACGAGCCCGTTCCATGCAAGCAACTCTGTAACTGTGATACCAAACAATGTTGCGACTTTGATTGGTGAGTCACCGGCTTGAACGATGTATTCCTGCTCAACACCAATCGCCCCTGGCGGCAACGTTGTGGTTGTGTTGGGCAAAGTCGTCTGCACTGGTGGGATCGTCGCGAAATCGGTCGGCCCAATTGGCACAACAGTTGTTGCACTACCCGAAACATCGACACCACATGAGCCCATCACAAAAGATGCAACGATTATCGAAATACAAGCGGCTGTGAATCTGCGGCTCAACATCACGATCTATCGTAAACGATTTGAAGCGTGCGAGATGAGCACACTTTTGCTTGATTAGTTCAGAGGTTTTGCCGACGCAACAATCGGAGCAGGCAGATCTGTAGAGCCCATCAAGTAGTTGTCGACCGCTGCCGCTGCCGCGCGGCCCTCGGCAATCGCCCAAACAATCAAACTCTGACCGCGGCCCATATCACCAGCAACGAAAACACCTCGCATGCTCGACATGTATGCGTCATCACGGGCGACATTTCCGCGGTCATCAAAGTCCAAACCGAGCGTGCTCAGCCACGAAGCTTTTTCAGGGCCGACAAAACCGAGCGCCAACAACACCAGATCGGCTTTCAATTCGCGTTCCGAACCTTCAACTTTGACAAACTTTCCGTTTTCAGATTTCACTTCGCAAATAACCATTGCACGAACATTGCCATCTTTATCACCAACAAACTTCTCTGTCGAGACCGAAAACAATCGCTCGCCGCCCTCTTCGTGGGCCGACGATGTTCGGTAAATAAAACTCCACTGCGGCCACGGGTTGCTCTCGGCACGCATTGTCGGCGGTTGTGGCAAAATTTCAAGCTGTGTAATTGACGCAGCGCCTTGGCGAATCGCAGTGCCTAAACAATCGGCGCCCGTATCTCCGCCACCGATGATTACAACATGTTTGCCTTCAGCGCTGATAGTTGTCTTTTCGTAGTCGCCTTGCTGAACTTTGTTGGATGGTGGCAGATACTCCATTGCCTGATGAATGCCACGCAATTCTCGGCCATCAACTTGCAAGTCACGCCACGATGTCGCGCCACAAGCCAAAACGACTGCGTCATGTGAAGCAATCAAAACATCAACATCGACATTTTCGCCAACAACCGCATTCGTGCGAAAGACGGTTCCTTCGGCGGTCATCTGTTTGACGCGACGTTCAATGTGGCTTTTTTCCATTTTGAATTCGGGAATTCCGTAGCGAAGCAACCCGCCGATGCGATCGGCACGTTCAAGAACCAAAACATCATGACCGACTCGAGTCAGTTGCTGTGCAGTGGCCAAACCCGCCGGACCCGAGCCAATCACAACAACTCGCTTGCCAGTTTTGGTCGACGGCATTTGTGGCGCAACCCAACCTTCGCGCCACGCACGGTCAATGATTTCAACTTCGACTTGCTTGATCGTCACCGCATCTGAGTTGATGCCAAGCACGCATGCCGACTCGCAAGGCGCCGGACACAACCGACCCGTGAACTCAGGAAAATTATTTGTGGCATGAAGTCTCTCGATCGCATCTTGCCAGTGCCCGCGATAGACGAGGTCGTTCCAATCAGGAATCAAATTGCCAAGCGGACACCCATTGTTGCAAAATGGAATTCCACAGTCCATGCATCGACCCGCTTGACGAGTCAATTCTTCAACTGGAAACGGTTCGTAAACCTCTTTCCAGTCTTGAACTCGCACTGGTATTCGGCGACGCTGAGGTGTCTTGCGATCCCATTTCAAAAAGCCAGTTGGTTCACCCATGTGCCCCTACTTTTTTGTTTTTACTCTGTTCGGCAATCACCCGTGCGTAGTCTCGGGGCAAAACTTTGCGGATCTTGGCAAACGAAGACTTCCAGTCATGCAAAATTTCTTGAGCACGCACCGACCCAGTTAGTTCAAAGTGACGACTAATCACTGTCTTAAGCCAATTTACGTCTTGATTTTCAAGTGCGACAAGATCTACAAGTTCTGTGTTCACGCGCGAGCTGAACTCGTTGTCGGCATCGTAAACAAATGCAATGCCCCCAGACATGCCGGCGGCGAAGTTTCGACCAGTCGTGCCCAACACAACTACTCGCCCACCGGTCATATATTCACAACCGTGATCGCCCAAACCTTCGACAACTGCAGTGGCACCTGAGTTGCGCACGCAGAATCTTTCACCGACGGTACCGGAGATAAAAATCTCGCCGCTTGTGGCGCCGTAACCAATTACGTTGCCGGCAATCACATTTTCGTGAGCAACAAATTTGGCGCGCGCGTCTGGATGCAGAATTATTCGACCGCCAGACAAACCTTTGCCCAGATAATCGTTTGAGTCACCTTCAAGGCGCATCTCAACACCGTTTGGCACGAAAGCACCGAAGCTCTGACCCGCCGAGCCTTTAAAGCGAAGCTTGATCGTTGCATCTGGCAAACCATTGGCGCCATATCGTTTTGTAATTTCATAGCCGAGCATTGTGCCGACCGTGCGATTGGTGTTGTTGATTTGAAAATCATGCTCGGTTGGTATCGCGTCATTCAACGACTTCTCGCACGCAACAATCAACTGATGATCAAGAGCATCAACCAAGCCGTGATCTTGCTCGGTTGATTTAAATGGCGTCTGGTTATAAGGATTTTGCGGTGTTGCCAAGATTGGTGAAATATCTAGACCACGAGCCTTCCAGTGGTCAACTGCGACGCGCGCATCAAGCATCTCGACTTGCCCGACTGCTTCTTGCAAAGTTTTAAAACCAAGTTGCGCCAAGTATTCGCGAACTTCAGTCGCAACAAACTCAAAAAAGTTGACAACGAACTCTGGCTTACCCGTAAAGTTCTTGCGCAACTCCGGATTCTGCGTGGCTATACCAACTGGGCAGGTGTCCAAATGACAAACCCGCATCATGATGCAGCCGCTCACAACGAGCGGCGCAGTTGCAAAGCCAAACTCTTCGGCGCCGAGCAGCGCCGCGACAATCACGTCACGACCAGTCTTCATCTGCCCGTCTGCCTGCACGACAATTCGATCACGCAGACCATTGAGCATCAAAGTTTGTTGTACTTCGGCCAAGCCGAGCTCCCATGGTGCGCCAGCATGTTTCAAAGATGTCAACGGTGACGCTCCCGTACCGCCGTCGTGACCAGAAATCAAAACAACATCAGCCTTGGCTTTTGCGACGCCTGCAGCAACCGTGCCCACTCCTACTTCGGCCACGAGTTTTACGTGCACTCGCGCCACTGGGTTTGAATTCTTTAAATCATGAATCAGTTGCTTTAAATCTTCAATTGAATAAATATCGTGGTGCGGTGGCGGGCTGATCAAACCGACACCTGCAGTCGAGTGTCGCGTCTTTGCAATCCACGGATAAACCTTGTGCGCCGGCAATTGCCCACCCTCGCCCGGCTTGGCGCCCTGGGCCATCTTGATCTGCAAGTCATCGGCATTGACCAAGTATTCGCTCGTCACACCAAATCGTGCTGATGCAACTTGCTTGATCGCCGAACGCTTTGAGTCGCCATTCGGCATTGGTACGTATCGCTCAGAATCTTCGCCGCCTTCGCCTGTGTTGCTCTTGGCGCCAATGCGATTCATGGCGATTGCCAAATTCTCGTGGGCTTCAGCCGAAATTGAGCCGTAACTCATCGCCCCAGTTGAAAATCGCTTGACGATCTCACTCACGGGCTCAACTTCGTCAATCGAAATTGGTTTTCGTGTATCAGCTAGTTCAAACAAACCCCGCAACGTCGACAAAACACGCGACTGATCATCTACTGACTTTGTGTATTGCTTGAAGATGTCGTAACGCCCCGAACGAGTTGCGTGCTGCAATCTGTAAACCGTTTCTGGGTTGAACAAATGATGCTCACCCTCGCGGCGCCACTGATATTCGCCGCCTAGTTCAAGTTGTCGATGTCGCCGTTGATCTGGTCGCGATGGGTATGCCACCTGATGACGTGCCGCAACTTCTTGGGCGATTTCATCGAGTGAAATTCCGCCAAGTCGCGACACGGTTCCGGTGAAAAACTCATCTACAACTTCACGCGACAATCCAATCGCTTCAAAAATTTGTGCACCCGTGTACGAAGCAACGGTCGACACGCCCATCTTTGACATCACCTTGAGCACACCTTTGCCCGAAGCTTTGATGTAGTTCTTAATCGCCTTCTTGGCGTCAAGAGCACCCAAGCCGAACATTCCGCTGCCATCGCCGGCATTGACCATGTCTTCAATAGTTTCAAAAGCCAAATACGGATTTATCGCCCCCGCGCCGTAACCAATTAGCAGAGCCATGTGATGCACCTCGCGTGCGTCACCCGCTTCGATAATCAGGCCCACCATGGTGCGCTGCTTTTGACGAATCAAATGATGGTGAACCGCGCTCGTCAGCAACAAAGACGGGATCGGTGCAAAAGTGTCGTCGCTGTTGCGATCTGACAGCACGATGATGCGTGCGCCATCTTCAATTGACTGCGAAACCTTCGCGCGAATCTCATCAATTGCAGCGCGCATTGCTTGTGCGCCATCGGCAACTCGATAAAGACCACCGACAACAACCGACTTCAATTGCTCGTATTGGCTGTCATCATTGATATGAATAATTTTTGCGAGTTCATCGTTGTCGATAATCGGAAACGGCAACACGAGTTGCTTGCAGTTTTCAGCAGTTGCCAAAAGCAAGTTGCCCTCGGGCCCACAAGTTGAACCCACCGACGTAACAATCTCTTCGCGAATCGCATCAAGTGGCGGGTTCGTAACTTGGGCGAACATTTGCGAAAAATAGTCGAACAGCAATCTTGGCCGCTGCGATAAAACCGCAATCGGAGTGTCGGTCCCCATTGAACCAATAGGTTCAGAAGTCGTCAGCGCAGTCGGCGCCAAAATCAATTTGAGTTCTTCATGGGTGTAACCGAACATTTGCTGACGTCGCAGCACGCTTTCGTGACTGAACACAACATGCTCGCGGTCTGCAAGTTTCGCCAATTCAACTTGGCCATCTTCAAGCCACTGCGCATACGGTTCTTGTGCAGCCAGAGATTCTTTGATCTCAGCGTCATCAATAATGCGCCCTTGTGCCGTGTCAACCAACAACATTCGCCCCGGTTGCAGACGACCCTTCATCACGATCTTGCTCGGGTCAATGTCTACGACGCCAACTTCGCTAGCCATGATTACGCGATCATCATCGGTCACCCAATATCGACTCGGACGCAAACCGTTTCGATCCAAAACTGCACCAATGACAGTGCCGTCGGTGAACGCGACACTGGCTGGTCCGTCCCACGGCTCAATCAGCGAGCCGTGATATTGATAAAACGCACGCTTGGTTGCTGACATCGTCGTCGAGTTTTCCCACGCTTCGGGAATCATCATCAACATTGCGTGAGGCAAACTTCTGCCCGACAGATGCAAAAGTTCGAGCACTTCGTCGAAACTTGCCGAGTCTGAACCACCAACTGTGCAAATCGGAAACGCTTTTTCAAGTTCGGGGATCAACTTGCTCGCCAACAACGACTCTCGCGTTCGCATCCAGTTTCGGTTTCCCTGCACGGTGTTAATTTCGCCGTTGTGTGCGATGTATCGATACGGGTGAGCCAGCGGCCAAGACGGAAACGTGTTCGTTGAAAACCGACTGTGCACCAAAACCAACGCCGACTCGACTCTTTCGTCGCTGAGATCAGTAAAAAACATCTGCAACTCTGGAGTTGTCAACATTCCTTTATAAATGAAAGTGCGCGACGAGAGCGACGGAAAATAAGTCTTTAACTCATCGGCGAGTTCATGCTCAATTCTCTTTCGCAAAATAAAAAGTTTGCGGTCTAATTCGATTAACTTCGCGCCACTCGGATCATCCACAAAAAATTGCATGAAAGTTGGCATCACACGTAGCGCGCTTGCCCCCAAACATGTTGGATCAACCGGCACTTCACGCCAACCGAGAGTTCGCAAATTCTGCTGAGTTGCTAAGTCTTCAATTTGCGCACGAGCCTTGCTCGACAACTCTTGGTCACGCGGCAAAAATGCAAGACCGACGCCGTAGCTTCCGACTTCAGGGAGATTGAATTTGGTTACCGCTGAAAAAAACTTGTGCGGTATCTGCAACAACACACCGGCGCCATCACCTGTTTGTGTTTCAGCACCAGTCGCACCGCGATGCTCCATGCTGCAAAGCGCACCAAGACCAGTTGCAACAATCTCATGACTTGCCCGACCACGCATATCAACGACGAACGAAACGCCACAAGCGTCGTGCTCAAATCGTGGGTCGTAAAGACCGATTGCTTTTGGTAAATCTTGCAAAGTTGTCGTCCCTGAATGCTCAACGAACAAGCCACCTTTTGGCTAGTTCAACGAGACGACGCTGGCTCGAGAAATAAAGTCTAGGCAGTTGGCGAAACGAAACTGGCTGGCCTTTTTTCGAAGTTCGACGTCACAGCTTCGACCTGATTTGGCTTACCGATCAACGAATAAATGATCTTTCGTTCTTCGGCGAAGTGTTCGGCCGCGCCAGCGTTCGAGAGCCTGTTGATTAGGGCTTTTGCACCTCGCACCGCATCTGGGCTGCGTTCGGCGATCTCGCTGGCTATCTGCATTGCGGTTTCTAGCGGACTGTCTGTTAAACGAGTCACAACTCCGAGTTGATGTGCTTCAGTGCCAGAAATTACGCGCGCACTGAAAACTAAATCTTTGGCCACGTCATCGCGAACCAAACGCGACAACATCAATGTGCCTGTCATATCAGGAATCAAACCCCAGTGCACTTCACGCATTGCAAACTGTGTGTCAGGGTGAGCGATGCGAATATCGGCACCAAGTGCAAGTTGCATTCCTCCACCGAGTGCGTGACCTTGAATTGCTGCAATCACTGGCACCGGCACTTCTTGCCACACCCAACAAATTTGTTGCGCAAGATGCGTTATTGCACCTGGTTGCATTGCTCCAGCATTTTCACCTGAGTTGCTTTTCGTATCACTGTTAGACGAACCGCCGTTTGCCATCGACTGAAAACTTGCAAAGTCAAGGCCCGCGCAAAATGATGCGCCGCTGCCCGAAAGCACGACAGCTCGAATTTCTTTATTTGATACCAAGTCTTTGCCAGCCCGAGCTATCGCATCGAACATCGCGGGGTCAAGTGCGTTGCGCTTGTCGGCGCGATCAAGCCTGACGTCGGCAATGCCACCTTCAATCGAAACCTTGACACGATCGTTGTAACTCTTGGTTTCAGCTGACGACATTTTGACCTCAATCTTTGCCTATTGTTAACCGACTATTTATAGCCAAACAAGTCTCTCATCTCCATCGTGGCATGGCACACTTGAAGGCATGAAACTCAATCTGACCAGCGACGAAGTCCTATCAACAACCCGTAGCGTGCGCAAACGCCTTGACTTTGACCGACCAGTCGAACGTGAAATCGTCGAAGAATGTCTAAATATCGCACTTCAAGCACCAACCGGCAGTAACTCGCAAGGTTGGCATTGGATCGTGGTCGAAGATGCCGCCAAACGTAAAGCACTCGCAGAAATTTACAAAGCCAATTTCATGCTTTACGCCAGCCTGCCTGGTCGTAAATATGCCGACGGCGACCAACGCATCGAACAAATGCCAAAAGTTCGCGACTCGGCAATGTTTCTCGCCGAAGAGTTTCATCGCGCACCGCTAATGATGATCCCTTGCATTGAAGGTCGGCTTGAAAACGTCGATGTTGCAACTGGCGCCGGCGGCTGGGGTTCACTCTTGCCTGCAGTCTGGAGTTTCATGTTGGCGCTGCGCAGTCGCGGCATGGGCTCGGCATGGACAACAATTCACCTCATTCTCGACGGTGAGAAAAAAGCCGCCGAAATATTGGGCATTCCGCACGAAAAAATTACTCAAGGCGGACTGTTTCCAATTGCTTACACAGTCGGAACCGATTTCAAAGCGGCGAAACGTTTGCCGCTTGAAAAAGTTCTTCACTGGGACAAATGGTAAAATTTAAGTCTTGAGCAACGAAAGCCCCAAATACAGATGACTTCAAGTGCAGGAACCCCGATCGAACTTGTTAACGGTGTTTACTCAAAGTTAAAAAAGAATGTCGCCCTGGGCCGCAAGCGACTTGGTCGCCCACTCACGTTGACCGAAAAGATTTTGATCAATCACTTAACGAAACCAGCCAAGCAAGAACTAGAGCGTTCACGAAGTTACGCCGATTTCAATCCAGACCGGGTTGCAATGCAAGACGCAACCGCGCAAATGGCGTTGCTTCAATTCATGACTGCTGGCTTACCGACTACTGCTGTGCCGTCTACTGTGCATTGCGATCACTTGATCTTGGCCAAAGCTGGCGCACGCATCGACATGGGCGTCGCAATCGACACCAATAAAGAGGTCTACGACTTTTTGCGTTCGGTCTCGGCGAAATACGGCATTGGTTTTTGGGGCCCAGGCAGCGGCATCATTCACCAGGTTGTTCTCGAGCACTACGCATTTCCGGGCGGAATGATGATCGGTACCGACAGTCACACACCAAACGCTGGTGGTCTCGGCATGGTTGCAATCGGTGTTGGTGGCGCAGACGCAGTCGACGTGATGACTGGTTTTCCGTTCAATGTTCGCTGGCCAAAAGTTATCGGCGTGAAACTCACAGGCTCTCTTTCGGGATGGTCAAGTCCGAAAGATGTAATTCTCGAAGTCGCGCGCATCCTCACTGTTGAGGGTGGCACCGGTGCTGTGATCGAATATTTCGGAGAAGGTGCCGACACAATTTCGGCAACAGGTAAAGCAACTATCTGCAACATGGGTGCCGAGATCGGTGCGACTTGTTCGGTGTTTGGCTACGACGAGCAGATGGCAAATTATTTGCGGGCAACCGGCCGCAGCGAAATTGCCGCCGCCGCCAACGAAGTTGCCGAACATCTTCGCCCAGATGACGGAGCCTTATACGACAAGACGATCGAGATTGATCTCTCAAAACTCACACCGTTAATTAACGGCCCGCACACGCCAGATCTCGCCCATCGCGTCGGCGCCGGTGTTGCCAAAGCTGCTGCCGAAAATAAATGGCCGCTTGAAATTTCATCGGCCCTGATCGGCAGTTGCACGAACAGTTCATACGAAGACATCACCCGCGCAGCAAGCGTTGCGCGATTTGCTGCTTCAAAGGGTCTCAAAGCGAAAACAGAATTACTAATTACGCCTGGCTCTGAGCAAATTCGGGCAACTATCGAGCGCGATGGTCTGCTTGCAGATCTCGAAGCGATTGGTGCAACCGTGTTGGCAAATGCTTGTGGTCCGTGCATCGGTCAGTGGGACCGTTCGAAAGAAATTACCGACAAGACGAACACGATCGTCAGTTCGTTCAACCGTAACTTTCCAAAACGAAACGACGGTTCGGCAAACACTCTCAGTTTTGTTACCAGCCCCGACACTGTCATTGCGTTGGCACTTGCCGGTCGGCTTGACTTCGACCCGATCACCGACACGATCACTGCACCAGACGGTTCGAAAGTTTCGTTAGCCCAGCCACTCGGCGAAGTATTACCAAAAGATGGCTATGACCCCGGTGCCGAAACATTCATTGCACCACCCGCAGATGGTTCGTCAATTGAAATTGTGGTTGATCCCACAAGTGAGCGATTGCAGTTGCTTGAACCGTTCGAAAAGTGGGACGGCAACGACTTTATTTTTATGCCGATTCTGATGAAAGCCAAAGGCAAATGCACAACAGACCATATTTCTGCTGCTGGCAAGTGGTTGAAATTCAGGGGCCACCTCGAAAACATCTCAGGCAATTTATTTATTGGTGCGGTCAACGCGTTTACTGGTGCGGTCGGCGAAGGTCTTGACAGGTCAGACTACAAAACGCGTACATACCCAGAGATCGCCAAGAACTACAGCAAGATGCAATTGCAATGGTGCGCAATCGGTGATCAAAATTATGGCGAAGGCTCGTCACGCGAGCACGCCGCAATGGAGCCTCGCTACCGCGGTGCTCGTGTTATTTTCGCGCGCTCGTTCGCACGCATTCACGAAACAAACTTAAAAAAGCAGGGTGTCTTGCCACTTACTTTTGCGAACCCCGACGACTACGACTTGATTGACGAAAAAGACACAATCAGTGTGCGCGGTATGCCACCGGTGCCAGATCAGCCCGTGCGTTGCATTATTCATAAACGCGGCGAGATCGAAATCGAGATCAAGGCTCTGCACACTTTTTCTGACGAACAAGTCAAGTGGTTTAAAGCTGGTAGCGCGCTAAACGTAGTGCGACAAAAAGTTTTGAAGTCTAAAAAATAATTCTGCGCCTCGTCAGCTAATCAAATTCTTTGAGCGCTAAATGGGAAAGGCCCCGCTTTTGGCGGGGCCTCTCAACCTGAAACTAAAGCAACTGGGGGAGCTGCTCTAGCTCGTTCTCGATAAGCCTTGGGGGAGGTCTTATCTCGTATGACTTAATTATGCTCTATTGCTGCCCATATCTCAAGGCGAACGACAAGATATCCCCTATCATTTTTAGTGATATGGAACTGCGCCAACT
>JAEMTQ010000020.1 GCA_016462185.1 Ilumatobacteraceae bacterium | reverse complement strand
GGCGCAAACCGTCCGTCACAAAAAGAACATGGGCTCGGTGGCGAGCAAGTTGAAGGTCGTCAAGCAGTACGTGAACTTTTACTCGGGCAACGCCGTCGGATTCGAGAAATTTGGCTTGCGAGCGACATCGAGACGAGCCCAGTGATTGAAGATATTTTAGATTTAGCCAGAGATCAGCGAGTGCAAGTAATGAGCGTCTCGCGACGCGAACTTGACCGTGAAGCACGAAGCGAAGCTCCCCAAGGCGTGCTCGCAAAGGCAGCCCCGATCGAAGAAACTTTGCTCGCAGACTTGCTGATTGAATCGCGAGATAATCCGTTATTGCTTGTAGCGATTGACGGAGTAACTGACCCGGGCAACCTTGGCGCGATTTTGCGTTGCTGTGACGGAGCCGGAGTCGACGCCGTAATCTTGCCCCGCCATCGCGCAGTTCACATCACACCAACTGTTGCTAAGTCATCAGCTGGCGCAATCGAATATTTGAACATGTGCGTTGTAGGTGGACTACCAAGTGCTTTGGCCGAGATGAAACAAGCGGGTGTTTTTGTCGTCGGTCTAGACGACGCCGCTGAAAAAAGTATCTTTGAAATCGGTGAGGTTGCAAAAGAATCGATTTGTTTGGTGCTCGGCGCAGAAGGCCCGGGCATGTCGAGACTGGCAAAAGAAAGATGCGATTTACTCGTCAATATTCCAATGCTTGGTTCGCTGTCATCGCTAAACGTTTCTGTCGCTGCGGCGCTTGCAACATATGAGATTGTTCGCTCTCGACGAAGCAGTAAATAGTCGCTCTAGTAGCGAAATTCACCGTACACTGAACGCGCAATTAAGACGCCGGGGTAGCTCAGTGGCAGAGCAACCGCCTTGTAAGCGGTAGGTCGTGGGTTCAATCCCCACCCTCGGCTCAAAACCTAAATGAGGTAACTTATATAGGTATGAGCCAAGAACAATCACGTCCACGTCGCGCCCCATCTGATCGTCGATCAACTGGTGGTACTACGAATGTCAACTCGACTTTGTCGATCATCATTGCTGTGCTTGCCGTTTTGCTCGGGTTTTTTATTCTTCGCGATATTCGCAATGATCAGTCTGGCCAGTCACAGGTTGCAGACACCGAAACGACGCTTGATCCAACACAAACAACGCTTGGTGAAGTTCCAGTTGAAACAACAGTGGTTCTAACATCTTTCAAAATTCAGATCGCCAATGCTTCAGGAATCTCAGGCAGCGCTGGACAATTGACGACAGAGCTTCAAGGTCGCGGTTACATTGTTCAGCCTGCGATCAATAAAAGTGAGATAACTCCAAAACAGACGGTTACTGTCGTTTATTACCTACTTGGAAGTGAACAATACGCCGCTGCTGTTGCTAACGAACTTGGTGGCGTAGGAATTGCGGCGATGCCAGAACCGATTCCAACAGAGACCGGCAAACTTGGCGAAGCCACAATTTTGATTCTGCTCGGCACTGACCTTGCAGGCAGACCGCTCGGCTCTGGCACCGCAGTAGTTGTGCCGCCAACGGTTTTGGTAGTCGCACCAACAACCACTGGCTAAACAGTTTTTAAGCGCCAGCGCTGCGCAATATCTGCAGAGCTGCTTGTTCAATGCAAGTCAATGGCTGTGACATTGCCTCATCACGTCCAAAGGTTTCGACAAGGCTGATCGAATTGATGCGTGACTGCACATCAGGGTGAATGTCTCCGCAGATCGCAGCGATTGGAATCTTCCGCTCTGCAGCCAGTTCGGTCATTGAACCAACAACTTTGCCCGCGAAACTTTCACTGTCCATAAAACCTTCTCCGGTGATGATCAAGTTCACATCAGCCAATAATTCATCAAGTTCAACTTCTTCAGCGACGAGGTCAAAACCAGGTACAAGCTTTGCGCCAAGCGCTGCGAGTCCCCCTGCGAGTCCGCCAGCAGCGCCTGCACCAGCCAGAGCAGAAATGTCAACGTCATATGTTTCTTTATAAACCTGGACGAGTCGTTCAAGTCGTGTTGTTAAAAATTGAACTTGTGCAGGCGATGCACCTTTTTGCGCACCAAAAACTTTTGCTGCATCCGCAAAAGGCGTTGTGACATCACATGCAACTACAAATTCAACTCCTTTCAAACGAGCCGGAGTTTGAATTGCCTTTACGGCTCCAAGTCCGCCGTCGGTAGTTGCCGAGCCACCCAGACAAACAATGATTCGTGAAGCTCCAAGATCTAATGCAGCATCGATTAACTCGCCAGTGCCAGTTGTCGTCGCGGCGACTGGATCATTTTTTTCTTTGCCACCTGCAAGCAATAGCCCTGACGCACAAGCCATTTCAATAATCGCAGTACCCCGATGCAATCGCCACTGTGCCTGGACTGGTTCGCCAAGCGGACCAGTAACCAGAGTTGTGCGATTCGCTCCACCAAGAGCTTCTAATGTTCCTTCGCCACCGTCGGCGAGAGGACGTTCAATGCAATCGTGACCGAGTTGCCAACACGCGTGGCCAATCGCCGTGGCGACTTGTGCGGCGGTCGCAGTGCCCCGAAACTTGTCGACTGCCGCCAGAATTTTCATACGGTCAGGCTAGAAGACAGTCAGCCCAGATAAAGAATGCCTAATATCAATAAAGATGTTTCTACGCGGTCGGCTGCAATGGTCTTTGTTAGCAGTCACAGTGATCAGTGGTTTACTTTCACTAATTTTTGCGCAAGTCGGACTTGACTCATCGCCGACAACAACGACTGTGCCAGTAGAGACGACGGTTCCTGTCACAACAACTATTTACACCGCGCCGGTGCGCTATATCGTGCAACTTGGCGACACACTCTTCAGCATTGCTGAAAACAATCGCCTTGATATGCGAGTACTAATGGAGATGAACGGCATTACGAATCCTGATCGGGTCGAAGCAGGTCAAGAATTAATTTTTCCGCCAGCAAACGGATTTGTTCCGGTCGCACCATCTACAACAATGAAGCCGTAGTTTATTTTTTTCGATTCTTGACCGTTATCTCTGCAATCTCGCGCATGATTTTGGCAATATCAAAATCTTTTGGTGTATAAATCGCGGCTATTCCAAGTTTTTTTAGTCTTGGTCGATCATCTTCAGGAATAATTCCGCCGACGATAACTGGAGCGTCAACTTTGAACTTACGAAGTTGCGACATCACTTCAGGTACAAGGTCTAGGTGCGATCCTGAGAGAATCGACAAGCCAATTACATCTGGATCTTCATCTCGGGCTGAAGCAGCAATCTGCTCTGGGGTCAAACGAATACCGCTGTAAACAACTTCCATACCTGAGTCGCGTGCGGCTACTGCGATCTGTTCTGCGCCACTCGAGTGACCGTCTAGCCCAGGCTTTGCAACGAGAAGTCTTGGCGGTCCACCAGCGATCGTCTTGACGAATTCGACTACCTGATCCAATAAATGACCCTGACGACCTGACGCACCACCAACACCAGTTGGTGCACGGAATTCGCCAAACACATCACGCAAAGCCTGCGACCATTCACCTGTCGTTCCCCCGGCGACTGCCAACTCAATTGATGGAGGCATCAGATTTGAGTTTTCTTTTGCTGCCGTTTTAAGTGCCTGCAATGCACGATCGACCGCGCTTTGATCTCTTGACTTACGCCACTGTTGCAACTCTTTGACCATTTGCTTTTCGATTTTTGGATCAACTTTCAAAATATTGTCTGTGCCGCCAAGCGGAGATGGCGAAGACTGTGTGAAAGCGTTTACTCCGATTACTCGCTGCTCGCCTTTTTCAATTCGGCTTGTGCGGCTTGACATTGACTGCACGAGCCGACTCTTGAGTGTCTCTACAGACTCGAATGCGCCGCCAAGAGCAAGAATTTCATTCATCTCGGCCCAGGCTTGTTCAACAAGCTGGGATGTTTTTGCTTCGATTACGTGTGATCCATTGAATATGTCTTCGTACTCCAAAAGATCGGTTTCAAAAGCGAGAACCTGCTGCATTCGCAACGACCATTGTTGATCCCACGGTCGAGGGAGCCCCAACGCCTCGTTCCAAGCTGGAAGTTGAACACTGCGTGCACGCGCATCTTTTGAAAGTGTGACAGCAAGCATCTCAAGCACGATTCGTTGCACATTGTTTTCAGGTTGTGCTTCGGTTAAACCCAACGAGTTAACTTGCACCCCATAACGAAAACGCAACGCTCGCTCATCGGTGATCGCATACCGTTCGCGCCCGATTCTCTCCCACAGTTGAACAAACGCCCGCATCTTGCAGGTCTCTTCAACGAATCGAATACCAGCATTAACAAAAAACGAGACCGAAGCAAAAACTTGTGGAAATTGTGCATCAGAAATCTGGCCACTTGATTTGACTGAATCTAAAATATCGATTGCGTTTGCCAATGCAAAAGATATTTCTTGGGCTGGCGTGGCCCCAACCTCTTGTAGGTGATACGAACAAATATTGATCGGATTCCACTTTGGTGCGTTCTTGGCACACCACGCGATCATGTCGACGATGATTCGCTTGGATGGTTGGGGTGGAAAAATAAAAGTTCCACGCGACAAATACTCTTTGAGGATGTCGTTTTGAGTTGTACCGCGCAAGTCACTCGTTGCAACACCTTGCTGATTGGCATTTGCGACATAAAGCGCGAGCAGCCAAGCGGCAGTCGCGTTGATCGTCATTGAAGTGTTCATCTGATCAGGAGGAATGCCCTCAAGAAGTGTTTTCATGTCACCAAGATGAACAACTGGCACTCCGACTTTGCCGACTTCACCGCGCGCCAGAATATGGTCGGGGTCGTATCCAGTTTGTGTTGGCAAATCAAATGCAATCGACAATCCAGTTTGACCCTGGGCAAGATTCGTGCGATACAACTCATTGGATGCCCGAGCACTCGAGTGGCCCGAATAGGTGCGCATCACCCAAGGTTCGTCGCGCTTTACTGTGCTGTTTGAGTCGCTCACCACTAGTTAAGGCTAGGCGCGTAGTTATTGGGTTACCGCGGTCGCAAGCAGGCGCAGATACTGGTCGCGCTTGATAGCCACGGCGCCAAGGCTCTCGAGATGAGGGGTCAGCCACTGCACATCGAGAAGCGACATGTTTGAAGACCTCATCAAGTCAACAAGAGCCATCAACGCAACCTTTGAAGCGTCGCGCACTAAATGAAACATCGACTCACCGGCAAAGAACCCACCGATACGAACACCATAAAGTCCGCCTGCGAGAAAACCGTTCTCGTCGATCACCTCAATGCTGTGTGCCCAACCAAGTTGGTGCAGTCGAAGATAAGCCTCAATAAATTCTTCGGTAATCCATCCGTTGTCGCGATGTGGCGCAGCACAATTTCGCATCACGTGCTCAAAGTTCGTGTCAACGCGAATTTCAAATTTTCTTGCACTCCGACGCATCGAACGAGTAGTAACCAAACCATTCAAAGGAAGAATTGCACGCATCTGCGGTGACCACCACAACAAGTTTGATGTCGGATCTTTAAGGTCGCTCGAGACCATCGGAAACACTCCGTGACGATAAGCGTAAATAAGTGTTTCGGGTTGTAAATCTGCTCCCCGACCAACGACATCGTGTCGAGGCCATTTTTCTTTCGCCGGAAATTCCCAAACAGACTCACCAAGGCCTTTTGGCAAGTCGTTGAAATTCATTTAATTCAAAGTTAGTAGCTGTAAAAACCCTGTTTTGTTTTTCGGCCGAGCTTGCCCTCTGCAACTAATTTTTTCAGCATAGGACGAGGTTCAAGATTCGCAGATTTAAATTCGGCATGAAGCGCATCGAGGATCGCTACAGACGTATCGAGGCCGACCAAGTCGAGCAGAGCAAATGGGCCCATTGGAAAGTTGCAACCACCCTTCATCGCCACGTCGATATCTTCCATGCTCGCTGTGCCAGCTTCAAACATGGCGATCGCATTATTCAAATACGGAAACAAGAGTGCATTGACGATGAAGCCAGCACGGTCTACGACTTGCACCGGATCTTTGGAGCACGCCTTGACGAAACCATTGGCAACTGCGATTGTCTCATCACTCGCCGTGATCGGTCGAATAACTTCGACTAATGGCATGAGAGCTGCTGGGTTGAAAAAGTGGATGCCGCATACTTTGTCTGGACGATTTGTCGACTTGGCCATTTCGATTACAGGCAAAGTGCTCGTATTGGTTGACAAAATGCATGATGGCTTGACTACTTTGTCAAGTTGCGCGAACAACTCTTTCTTCGTACCAAGATCTTCAGCAACTGACTCGATGATCAGATCGCAATTCGCCAAGTCTTCAAGTTTGCTCGTAACGCAAACATGTGCCATGGCCGCATCTTGTTGCTCCTGAGTGATTTTTGCTTTGGCTACTTGTTTTTTAAGACTTGCTTCAATTGCCGTCTTTGTTGCCTCGGCCGTGTCTTGACTGCGAGAACGAATAACTACATCAATGCCCGACTTAGCGACAACTTCTGCAATTCCAGAGCCCATGATTCCAGAGCCGATTACGCCAACAAGTTTGATTTGATTTGGTGAATTCATGCGAGCGACTTTAGTAGCGACAAGACTGTTTGCCAACCCGTAGGTCTAAAGTCTTCTGTTGTTCACCTCACACAGATAATCTTCGGGGCGTGAATACAGATCAAATTAACGCACTCACTGATGACTCAAGGCGTTTGGTTGCTCTTGAAGCCGTGCACAACTTTCGTGACCTGGGCGGCTACCCAACTGCCTCGGGGCAAACCACAAAGTGGCAAACCTTATTTCGGGCTGATGGGCTATATCGGCTGACACCCCAAGATGCGCAAACGGTCATTGACCTTGGAATAAAAACAGTTGTTGATTTACGAACTACAAACGAAGTTAATACTCGTGGCACTTTTCCGGTCAAAGAGTTTCCGGTTACTTTTCATCACCTGCCAATTATTGATGCAACATGGAACGATGGCGACACACCCGAAATTGAAGACACTGTCGAGTTTTTGGTTTGGGCGTACAACGAGATGCTCGAGAATGCCCACCAAAAGTTTGTTAGCGCTATTGATCTACTCGGCTCAAAAGAAGTTTTACCTGCAGTCTTTCACTGTGCCGCTGGCAAAGATAGAACTGGTGTGCTCGCCGCGTTTATTCTCTCGATACTTGGTGTACCTGATGAAGTAATTTGTGCCGACTATGGCATCACAGAACGTGGCATGAAACGACTACTTGAGTGGGCAAAAGTTAAGCAACCAGAACTTGCTGATGCTTACGCAAACATGCCGCCAAGGTTTGCGGCTTCAGACCCACGTGCAATGGCGGTCATTCTCGACAGTCTGAAAAAAAAATACGGATCAACGCAGAACTATCTGCGTGAGATTGGCGTTAGTGAAGCAACTTTTACTTCGTTGCGAAAATCGCTACTAAGAAATGAATTAACGAATTAGTTTTTAACTTTCGGTAATTGTCACCTTGATGATTCGAAGTTCTTCTTTTGGAGGAACACCGTTTGACGCTGGGTCATCGTTGCCTGCATTGTTTAAAGCTGGCACCGTTGTATCAAGCCCTGTTGTTACCTGCCCAAACAAAGAATAATTTGGCTGCAGGGTCATGCCTTGTTCGCCCGAAATGATAAAAAATTGACTGCCGTTTGTATTCGGCCCCGAGTTTGCCATCGCTAGTGAACCGAGTTTGTATTCACCGGCACTTGGAAGCTCGTCAGCAATTGCGTAACCAGGTCCACCCGTGCCAGTTGCCGTTGGATCGCCACACTGCACCACAAAACTAGGAATCGCCCGATGACAGACAGTGCCGTCAAAATATTTTGATCTTGCTAGGTTGACAAAATTATTTACAGTGCCAGGTGATTTCACAGCATCAAGAACAACTGTGACATCGCCTTTGTTGGTTGAAATTAATGCCGTATAAGTTTTGGCTGGGTCAATGCAGAGTTTCGGCGCACTGGTGAACTCTCGAACCTGATCGCCCGAACCATCGGCTGGCGCGCACTCACCTTCGCCGTAGACAAATGGTCCAGCAGATACAGCCGCAACGGTAGTTTCAGATGTTTCAGCAACGGCAGTCGTCTCAGTCGTTTGACTGTCGTTGCTATCGGGCCAAAAACTGACGACGGCCACGATGCCGACCACAATGCCGGCAAGGATCGCGATTCGTGTAACACGGCGACGGACTTTCTGGCGCTGAGTCAGCTTTTCAAGTTCGGTCTGACGTGCACGACGATTTTCTTTTTGGCGATTTCGCTTATCTGTACCCATGAGGTGAAAATGCTACAGGTCATCAAGACCAGCACCGCTAGCGTTGACGCCCGTGGCTTTAATCGTTCAAAAATACGGTGGCACATCGGTCGCCGACCCCGAACGCATGCGCAATGTCGCTCGGCATATTGCCGCGACGAAAGCCGAAGGCAATCAACTAGTGATCGTTGTTTCGGCGATGGGCAAAGCCACTGACAATTTGATGGACCTCGCCCGTCAAGTTTCTTCGGCCCCCGCGGGACGTGAAATGGACATGTTGCTCACAACTGGCGAACGCATCAGCATGTCGCTTTTGTGCATGGCTTTACAAGATCTCTCTGTTGAAGCAATGAGTTTTACCGGCAGTCAAGTTGGCATTATCACCGACACTGTGCACGGACGCGCAAAAATCCTCGAAATTAAAGGTGACCGTGTGCGTGAAGCGATCAATGCCGGAAAAGTTGCAGTCGTGGCTGGGTTTCAAGGCGTAAGCACCGCTAAAGAAATCACAACTCTGGGTCGCGGTGGCAGTGATACGACTGCTGTTGCTCTTGCGGCTGCTTTGAAAGCTGATGTTTGCGAGATTTATACGGATGTAACGGGTGTCTTCACTGCAGACCCGCGCATCGTGCCTCAAGCACGCAAACTAAAACATCTTGAATTTGATGAAATGCTTGAGATGGCAGGTGCCGGAAGCAAAGTTCTTGCGTTGCGCAGTGTTGAGTTTGCTCGAAACCACAATGTGCCAATTCATGTTCGCTCAAGTTTCACGTGGGAGCAAGGCACCTGGGTTACAAGCGAAGAGCGAAAAGGAGAAAAAAATATGGAAGAACCAATTATTTCTGGAGTTGTTCACGATGCCAGTGACGCAAAAATCACCGTGCTCGGTGTTCCAGATCAACCGGGAGTTTCTGCGGCGCTTTTCGAACCGCTCGCAAATGCGAACGTCAACGTTGACATGATCGTGCAGAACACATCAACGGCTGGCACAACTGATATCTCGTTTACATTGCCAAAAACAGACGTAGCCACGGCACAACCAATCGTGCAAAAGATAGCCGATCAAGTCGGAGCAAAAGGTGTAACACAAGATCTGAACATTGCCAAGATCTCACTTGTCGGCGCTGGAATGAAGTCAAGCCCCGGTATCGCGGCAAAAATGTTTAGAGTTTTGGCTGACAACAAAGTAAACATTGAAATGATTTCAACGAGCACGATTCGAATTTCAGTTGTCGTTGCCGCACCGATGCTTGAAAAAGCGGTTCGCTCATTGCACACTGCGTTTGATCTTGATAGTGGTCAGGATTACTCGGCACCGCTGCCTGAACGCAAGTAGGTTTGCATAGATACATGAAGACTCGTCGTGCAATACATCTTCGAGCCCACCACCTGCCGTGGAACAACGCGGGAAATCTCGCCGACAATGATTTAAGCGCCGATGATGTTGTACGTGAGACGGGTTGGGTATTCAACAATGAGACCGGGGATGAGTTAACCCATCAAGCCTTCGTTGAAACGGGCGACAAAGAAGTTCAGCGTTATATACGTTTACTTCAACTTGAGTCGTTTCCATTTGAAACTTCGACTGTTTTAGAAATTGGCAGCGGAATCGGTCGAATGACATCATCATTAACTAACCGCAGCAAGAAAGTTATTGCCGCCGATGTTGACTCGGCCTTCCTAGAAAGGTGCCGGCAGACTGTTGCCCGCTTTGGTCGAATCGATCGTCTGAATACCTTGCATGTTGCCAACGGTAAAACACTCGCACTTGGTGACGACTCAGTCGATATGGCATTTTCTTACATCACTTTGCAACACTGTCAGCCACAAGACGCACTCAATCTTGTGCGTGAAGCAATTCGTGTGACACGCAAAGGCGGACTAGTCGTGCTCAACTTTCGAACTTGGGTGCGAAGTGACGTTGCGCTCGTGCCGCTCGGCATCACCGTGCGCCGCTTGTGGAAAGTGCCTGTACTCGGCAAGCGCCTAGCCCGATGGCGTTGGTCGACACGCCTGGGTTGGCAGGCCAACAGGCTTAAGCCCGACACCGTATTAGCAAACGTCGAAACAGATCTAAGCGATATAAAAATTTTCCACTCAATTAAACGTGATTTGAGTGTCGCAAATTTAAGAAAGAGCGCGGTGGTTACTGTGCCGACCAACCGAATTAATCCAAGCCACTGGTGGTTAGTGGCTCAAGTATCCTAAACACGTGACAAAAAAATTATCTCTCGGTATCGTCGGCGCAACTGGCATGGTCGGCAGCGTCATGCGAACCTTGTTAATTGAACGTAACTTTCCCGCAACCTCAGTTAGGTTTTTTGCTTCAGCACGATCTGCCGGCAGCGTAATTGAATGGAATGGTCAAAAGATCACGGTTGAAGACGCTGCAACAGCCGACACAAGTGATTTAGATATCGCCATTTTTTCTGCAGGCGCGACTACCTCTCGCGCAATCGCCGAGATTTACGCCAAGCGAGGCGCCATCGTTATCGACAACTCATCTGCATGGCGAATGAACCCTGACGTTCCGCTGGTTGTTTCTGAAGTAAACCCCGGGGATATTGCTAACGCCAAACTCGGAATCATCGCCAACCCAAATTGCACGACAATGGCGGCGATGCCAGTGCTCAAACCCCTGCATGATGCAGCTGGGCTCGTGCGCCTTGTTGCCAGTACATACCAAGCAGTAAGCGGAATGGGTGTGTCGGGTGTTGCCGAACTGCATGATCAAATCAAATTGGCTTCGACAAGCGCAAGTGACTTGACATATAACGGCGATGCGATCACGTTTCCTCCGGCCGTGAAGTTTCCACGCACGATTTCATGCAATGTGATTCCGTTTGCAGGCACCTTGGTCGACGACGGAATGTTAGAAACAGACGAAGAGAAGAAACTTCGAAACGAAAGTCGAAAGATTCTGCACATTCCAGATCTCAAGGTTTCGGGCACATGCGTTCGTGTACCAGTCTTTACTGGTCACTCGCTTTCATTGAATTGTGTTTTCGAACGTGAAATCACCGTTGAACAAGCCACGAAGATTCTGTCAAAGGCTGTCGGCGTGTCGATGGTAGATGTACCAACACCGTTGATTGCTGCCGGTAAAGACCCGAGTTTTGTGGGCCGAATTCGCCAAGATCATTCAATCGACGGAAACAAAGGCCTCGCTTTATTCGTTTCAAACGACAACTTGCGCAAAGGTGCGGCGCTAAATGCTTTGCAGATTGCCGAAGTAATCGTCAGCAACCGAAAATAATATTTAGGCTTCGACTGGCACGCCTTCGTGCCAAACTTCGCCGGCCGCTACGGCATTTGCCGCACGACGTAGTCGAAGTGAATCGAGTGGTTTAATCAACCAGCCTTGCGCACCACTGCGTTTTGCCAGATGTACATCAGCAACGCGGTCAAGCAACATCAAAACTGGAACACTTGGCGCACGACCGTCGCTGTGGTCAAGTCGTAAATCCATCGTGACTGCCATTGCACCCATTGAGCCGCACTGCAGATCTAAAACAGCAAGATCTGGTGTTCGCTGTTTGATGGCTTTTGACACATCACGACCATCACTGCAGACAACAAATGAAGTTTCGGGTGTTCCGAGTGCGGCGTGAACTTCATCGAGAACCCACTGAGCATCTGTTGCCAACAAAATGTGCACGCGCAAATGTTAGCGTAAACACCAGCTCGGAACATCTGGAGAACGAATTGCGAAAATCAGTTACAAAATTGCGAAAAACCATGATGTTCGCAATGTTGACTACCGCATTGACAATTACCTGTGGCATCGCAACAGCCGTGAACGCCGAAGGTGGCACAAACGATCTCGCCCCGGTTGATGTAGTCGAAGTAAACGGGCTGATTGATGAAATCGTGGTGCATGATATTGAACAAGCGATCAACCGTGCCGAGGCTTCAAGTTCACAAGCCGTGATTTTGCAGGTCAACTCGCTTGGCAGCGTTGTCTCTTCAAAACGTATGGAGCAACTTTTCGACAAGATCATTAATGCGAAGGTGCCGATTGCGGTCTGGGTTGGACCAACAACAGCTCGAGCTTATGGAAGTGCGGCGCAGTTGCTCGCGGTCGCCGATGTCTCGGCGATGGCAGATGGAACACGAATCGGCAAGACGGGCAAACTTTTGAATACGAGTGTTGGCGAAGTGAGTTTCGGTGATGCATCGGCAGCTTTACGAGTGTCAACTCTGAATTCGGTAGAAGCCAAAAAATTAGGTGCGCTGAAACTCACAACCGATGACGAGGGCGTACCCGTATTGCGCAACATGCTTTTGGCGATGAACGGGCTTTCAATCAAAGGTCAAGTTCTGCAGACCGTTGTTGATGTCAAATCTGAATCTGGAGACGAACTAATTCGCGAAGCAGCAACAACCCGGTTCTTCAAACTCGGTCTGATGGAGCGGCTACTGCATACGGCCGCAAGCCCGCCAGTGACTTTCTTGCTCTTCATCATTGGTCTTGCGCTTTTGATATTTGAATTCTTCACCGCGGGCATTGGCATTGCTGGTGTTGTCGGCGCCGTCTGCGTTGTGCTCGGAAGTCACGGTTTAGCCACATTGCCAATTCGTGGCGCAAGCCTTGTCGTAATTATCTTGTCGATGCTGTTGATGGCAATTGACGTGCAGGTCGGTATCCCCCGATTTTTTACCGGTCTAGGTCTCACGCTTTTGACGATTGCCAGTTTCACCCTGTTTAGAAATAGCGATGGCGGCGAGATACGCCTTTCATGGCTGACATTTATTTCTGGAATAGTCGCGATCGCTCTTGCATTCGTCGTCGGTATGCCAAGTATGGTCAGAACTCGATTTGCCACACCAACAATTGGTAGAGAGTGGATGATCGGGAGCACCGGAAAAGCAGTTGGCGCAATTAATCCGTTAGGGATTGTACGAATTCACGATGCCCAATGGCGTGCGCGCACAAACCGCGCAACTCCGATTGAAGACGGTCAAGAATTGCGAGTTGCTGCAATTGATGGTGTCACTCTTGAAGTTGAACCACTCGAAGGTGCAGCCCGCGATTATCGCGAGATGCGCAAGCCAAAATAAATATTGCTAACTAGTTAAATAGTTAGCTAACTAGTCGCGCGCCACCGACGCGCAAATCACCAGAGCGTTTTGTGATTGCCCGACGATCAAGTGCTTCAAGAAGCGGCACGGCATGTTTGCGCGTAATGCCCAAATGCTCACGAAATTGTGAAACAGTAAAACCCTGCGTGTGCTGTTGCAAGATCTCAAGTACTTTTTTGCGCGCCAACTCGAGTGCGCTGATGTGAAACACAATGCCGTCTACTTCGACCAGCAAACCTTTTTGAACAAGTTGACGAATCACATTTCTGTCTAACGACTTTGTGTCTGGTGGTGTTACGCCACCGAGCGCGAATAATCCAACATATGGGTGCTCAATAATTGAACTTGAACCTTTGACGCGGGCCTTGCCCATTTCGATAACGACATCGGGGAGAGTTGCAAGAACGGCTTGTTCGTGTGGTTTGAGTTTTGCAATTTCTAGCGAGTCACTGTTCTTGGCGAGTTTGATCGCCAAATCTTTGCGCGTCGCGTCAAGTAGTTCTGGGGTTGTAAGCCACTGCCCCACAATGGGTTCGCGTGACTCGCCCGTGAGAAGTTCTAACTCTTTAGCCGTAATCCACTGACGCTCACTAATCAAACGGTCAAGTGATCGATCGGGTTTGGCACGTGAGGCACGAAGCACCGGATGAATGTCTAATACTTCACCACCACCAATAGTTTCTTGTCGACCAGATTCGCGAAGGATGTATCGGTCTCCGGGTAAAACTGGAATTGCAGTTTGAAGTGCGATTCGAACAAATCCGCTTTCGTCTGCGTGTAGTTCGCGAGTGCCGATCAAACGAATTTTCGCGTCAAACTCTCCCGACCCAACATAAATTGAGTAACTCCCACGTCGTGTAACTCGATGCTGCAAACTCGGCACGATTTTTAATGAAGCATCAAACAACTGGGTTGGTCGCCACTGCTCGGCTGTTACTAGAACATCGCCACGAAAGATTTCGTCATGCGAAAGACCGACAAGATTTAAGGCGCATCGATGTCCAGATGAGAGTTCGCTAACTGGCTTTTCATGTTGTTGGATCTCTCGTACTCGAACTGTCTTATTCGAACGTGCAAGAGTCAATTCGTCGTTCGCCTTGACTGAGCCACCGATAAGAGTGCCGGTTACAACGGTGCCGGCACCTTTGGCTGAAAACGAACGATCTACCCAGAGTCTTGGTCGTTGTTTGATCTGTGTATTTTGCTTTTCAACAGCGTTGCCAACGAGTTGATCGAGTTCTAACCGCAAATCGTCAAGGCCGATTTGCGAAACCACCGAAAGCGAGACAATTGGTGCATTTTCTAAAAATGAAGTTCGCGTGTGTGCAGCAATTTCTTTTCTACGCAATTCAACTTGTTGCGAATCAACTAAATCAACTTTGGTCAGGGCAACAACACCGCGCGAAAGACCAAGAAGTTTAAGAATTTGAAAGTGCTCTTCAGTCTGGGGCATCCAGCCCTCTTTGGCGTCCACAACCAAAATGCAGCCATCAATTGCCCCAACACCGGCAAGCATGTTGCGCAAAAAACGAATGTGGCCCGGAACATCAATGAAACTTGCCACGGCACCAGACGGCAAAACCGTGTGCGCAAAACCAAGATCAATCGTCATGCCTCGGCGTTTTTCTTCTGCCCACCGATCTGGATCTGTGCCGGTCAGTGCCAGCACCAACGAAGACTTGCCGTGATCAACGTGCCCAGCAGTGGCGAGAACTGTCATAACGATTTAAGAGTTAAGCGAGCGCAACGCTTGAATCAGAGTTTGATCGTCATCTGGTTGAACAGTGCGCAGATCGATAAAAGTTTTCGAGTCTTTGACGCGAGCAATTATTGGTGTCGTGTACATCCGTAATTTTGCGAGATAGTCGCCTTTAATGACGATGCCAGCGGACTCAATAGTTGCGCCAGGCGCAGAGCCCGCACCGGGGATCGACTCAAGTTCGCAAACCTCACCAAAACCAATTGCTGTGACTATTTGTTTGGCACGCTCTCGCAACTCAGAAACATTGATGGTTGCCATCTTCCAGAAAATAATTTCTTTTGTCGCAGTGCGATTCAAATACGAAAGCGCGAGTGATTGCATCGCCAGCATCGTTGTCGAGCCTGGCCGCAATGCGCGAGCAAGTGGATGTTGCGCGCATGCTTCAACAAGGTCGGCACGACCCGCGATTACGCCGCATTGTGGACCACCAAAGAGTTTGTCGCCGCTGAACATTACAAGTGCCGCACCGTCGTTTAATGTTTGTCGCGCTGCTGGCTCGTTGCTCAACCAACTTGGCGCGCGAGTCTCGAGCCACGGACATGTGTTGTCGATCAGCCCAGAGCCAATGTCGGCAGCCACCGGCACCGAAAGCGTCGCGAGTTCGCGCACAGGGGTTTCTTCGACGAAACCTGAAACTTTGTAATTCGATGGGTGAACTTTGAGCACCAACGCAATATCGTTGCCCCGTTTATCGATTGCTTTTTTATAGTCGCGCAAGCGAGTGCGATTTGTTGTGCCAACATCAACGAGTCGCGCACCAGACTGCTCGGTGACTTCTGGAATTCTGAAGTTTCCACCAATCTCGACACTTTCACCACGCGAAACGGCGACATCCCGAGAGTTTGCAAGTGCTGCAACAACTAACAGCACAGCAGCTGCATTGTTGTTTACAACTATCGCTGATTCGGCGCCACACAAAAGTGCGAGTAATTTGCCAACAGTTGACTGTCGCGATCCGCGCTCACCCGTTGCCATGTCTAATTCAAGATTTGAGGCACGGCTCGAAGTTTGCGATGCGACCGGTGCACGGCCGAGGTTCGTGTGCAATAACACTCCGGTTGCGTTGACAACTTCGCGCAACAAACTTTGCACCAAGTCACCAGCGAGTTCATCAGCGAGTTTTTTTACATCAGTGAGTGAACCGTTTGCGATTGCGCGACGAGCAATATCTACAAGAACTGCATGTGGCAACGAATGGCGAAGCGCAAGCTCTCGTGCGAGTGCATCCACCGACGGTGGACGTCCCGCAGTGTCGACCGACACGCGATTCATTGCTTTGAACCTATCGGCGAACTTACTAACTCGCGCCTAGGTTTCTCGATGCGATTCACGGTTCAAGTCGTGTCTATCCTCGGGGCGTGACAAGTTTTGGTGCAGAACAGCAAAGTTCGAGCGAAGACAAGAGCGCCCTGCGACCAGCGGCAACCGTGATGTTGATTCGCGATGTAGCCGATGGCATTGAAGTTTTTATGTTGCAGCGCACTCACAGCGCCGCGTTCGCCGGCGGAATGTATGTGTTTCCGGGTGGGCGCGTTGACGCCACTGACGGCACAGATGAACTTGAAGCATTTTGTGACGGACTTGATGACGCGCAAGCCAGTGGCTTGTTGCAGATTCCTCGCGGTGGGTTGGCTTACTGGGTTGCGGCGATTCGCGAATGTTTCGAAGAAGCCGGCGTGTTGCTTGCCCGCAATTTGGAGACGAATAACCTGATTGCGTTCAATGATGTCGCAACACAGAATCGTTTTGCTCAGGCGCGACACGACATTCATGACTCGTCGCTGAACATGATTCAACTGTGTGAACGAGAAAATCTGAAACTGGTTACAGGATCGATTCACTATGTGAGTCATTGGATCACACCCGTTGGCGAAGCACGCAGATTTGATACCCGATTTTTTGTTGCGAGTGCCCCGAGTTCACAAGAACCGCTGCATGACTCGCAAGAGACGATTGCCAGTTTGTGGGTCAACCCACAACAGGCGCTCGACAAACTTGCGCGCGGCGAGTTGGCGATGTTTCCGCCGACTTCAGAGAACTTGAAGTTTCTTGCTCAATACGCGACGACGGCTGAAGTTCTTGCAGCGGCGGCAAAAGTTTCGAACCCGGTGGCGATTCTGCCTCGTCTACGCACCAACAGCGACGGCAAAGTAATCGGCGTTCTCATGCCCGGCGATCCCGAATACTAAAAGCTAGCTAATTTATTTTTTTGGTTTTTCGCCGAGGGCGAGGGCGACTGTTTCGAGCATGCGGGCTGAGCAACCGGCCATCTCATTGCCAGGAACGGTTTGCGAGATGATTTTTTTAGCGATGTCACGAAACACCTCAGCGGCAAAGCCTGCACCAGAAATCGCGACGGGTTCGCCGTTGTCGCTGCCATGACTCACATCGCTCTCAATTGGAATCTGACCAAGAAGTTCAGCGCCGATTTCATTAGCCAAGTTTTGACCGCCACCCTGGCCGAATAACTGATAGCTAGTTCCGTGCTCGCAGGTGAAAGCGCTCATGTTTTCAATTACACCGGCGATGCGCAAGAAACTTCGACGCGCCATGTCGGCGGCGCGAATCGCAACTTTTTGCGCCGAAACTGCGGGTGTTGTGACGATGATCAAATCTGTGCGCGGCAACATACGGGCTAATCCCATTTGCACATCGCCGGTGCCTGGTGGCATGTCAATCAGCAAATAGTCGAGTTCGCCCCAGTGCACATCTTTCAAAAATTGTTCGACTGCTTTTGTCAGCATTAATCCACGCCACATCAACGCGGTGCTTTCATCTTCGACGAGCATGCCCGTGCTGACGACTTTCAAAACGCCCTTGCCAACAATTCTTTCGTTTGGAATCATCTTGGGTTTTTCACTGCCAGTAATCAGTTTGGCTTCAAGACGATCTGACATGTTCAACATTCGCGGCACTGAGAATCCCCAAATGTCAGCATCCAAAACGCCGACCGTGAAACCTTGGTTCGCAAGTGCTGCAGCGAGATTTACAGTCACTGAACTTTTACCGACACCACCTTTGCCGCTGGCAATTGCCAAGATGCGAGTGTTCAACGGAATCTGAGTCGCTGGTGCATTTTCTTTGGCGTTCCATCTGGCGCGGGTCATGACGGCTGTGCGCTCATCTGCATCCATTTCGCCCCATTCAATTTTTACTTTTGAAACACCGGGGTGAGTTGTGACTCGTGACTCGACATCGTTTTTGATTTGCACGCGCAACGGACAACCCTTGATTGTCAGTTTTACGCCGATCGTGACCAAGCCATCTTCCGAGACTGTGACGCCCGTGGCCATTCCGAGATCCACGATGTTGTCGCCAAGTTCTGGGTCAATCACGGCGCGCAAAAGATTGGTCACTTCTGCGGGCGTGGGCGGCTGCACTCGGCGAGCAGTCATACATATAAAACTACCTGACAAGCCAATAGATGGTTCGTCGCACTTGGCACAATCGTGTTGCCAAGCCATGTCGGGCGGTAGTGTGTCTATTAGTTCGAAAACCTAATGGGAGACCAAAAAATGATCACTGTTACCGATAAAGCAGCAGTCAAAGTAAAGCAACTTCTCGAGGCTGAAAACGCAACAGAACTTGCATTGCGTGTCGCAGTGCGTCCAGGCGGATGCTCGGGCTATTCATATGAAATGTTTTTTGATGGCGAATTTGCAGCCGACGACATGGTGCAAACGTTCGGTGACGTAAAAGTTGTGGTTGATCCTGCATCGTTGCAACTTCTTGAAGGCGCAAATCTTGATTACAACGACGGTCTGCAAGATGCAGGCTTCAAGATCACCAACCCAAATGCTTCACGCAGTTGCGGTTGTGGTCAAAGCTT
>JAEMTQ010000019.1 GCA_016462185.1 Ilumatobacteraceae bacterium | reverse complement strand
TCATGGTGTCACCCCAGAAATTGTTTGCGATGCCAAGTCTTCAAGCATTGGTGGTTGAGAAATTTCTTTGTCCATCGAGCCAGTTGCGGCCAAGACCATTGCAACAACATCAGAAGGAATTTCAGAAAACGAAGCCGCTACACCCTGTGACATGCCGAGCAGCATCGCTTGCTCGCGCAAGTTGTCGGGGGCTCGAAGCTCTGCACGCTGTTGACGAAGTTCGTCATAGTGAAAACGAGCGAGACGTACTTCAGTTGTAATTTTGTCAAGTTTCAACTGTTGTTGCGCGATGACTGTTTGAAACATCACTACAAGAACCGCAAGAGCCGTTACACCAACAATGATTCCGGTCGCACGCGAATATCGAGTTTTTGTGATTGGCTCTAATACTCGAAGTTCTGGGCGTTCTGTCTTCTTACGACTAGGTACAGCGGTGACAGGTGCGCCAGCAGGTCGGCGCATCCGCACAGGCGCAGGCCGAGTCATCGCAGCAGTAGCCATCTAGTTACCTGCCCCGACCAAAGTCTTTTCAAGCACGCGAAGTCGGGCTGACTTTGCACGTCGATTTATCGTCTGTTCTTTGCTTGACGGATATTTCGCTGCCCGCACACGTTGAGTCAATCGATCGCTATTTTGCGACTCGTGCACAAACGGCGAAGCGGCTTTTGTAACTGTCTCGTCACGCTCTGATTCAGCAAACACACGCTTGACGATGCGATTTTCACCTGAGTGATAGGTCAAAACAGCCACTCGACCGGCTGGTGCCGTCGCATTAATTGCGGCTTGTAGAGCGCGTTCAAGAATTTCTAATTCTTTGTTCACTTCAATGCGAATTGCCTGAAAAGTTCGCTTTGCTGGGTGCCCACCAGTGCGTCGTGCAGGAGCAGGAATTGCCGCCACGATTACTTCAGCTAAATGGGTTGTTGTGTTGATCGGCCGTGCACCAACTATCGCTTTGGCAATTCGACGAGCAAATCTTTCGTCGGCATTTCGAGAAATGATTTGGGCAAGTTCTGTTTCTTCGTATTCATTTACGACATTTGCAGCACTCAGTTCGCTGCGTTGGTCCATTCGCATATCAAGCGGACCATCTTGACGATATGAAAAACCTCGTTCAGCAATATCAAGCTGCGGCGATGAAACACCAAGGTCAAACAACGCGCCAGAAATCTGATTTACCGACATCTCTTCAAGAACTTCGTCGAGTGCATCAAAGCGAATGCGACGAACTGAGAGGCGACCTTGCAAGGTTGGATCTTCGGCGATCATCTTTTCTGCGTTAGCAATAGCGTCGGCATCTTGATCAAGCCCAAGTACTTGCAAATTTGGATACGCGTTCAAGATTGCAACTGCATGTCCACCCAAACCAAAAGTTGCATCTACAACCAGGCCTGAGGGCACAGTTGCAAAACACTCGACAATTTCATCGACCATAACTGGGCTATGCGAAACGCCGTGTTGTTCAAATTTTGAGTTGTTGCTGGTCATCATAAAAAATTGGCAACTTGCACTGTCACTGTTTGCCTCGCTTATCAGCAGCCCCCCGGCTAACGGTGCCTCCGGGATTTCTCCCCGGATAGCGAAATGGAAGCGGGCGGAGTTGGGGGCTATCCATTTTGTTAACCGGGAGACTGCTGATAAGCGAAACTCGTACAACTTGTGACAGTTGCGAAAAGTTTGTTGCGTAGCCCCCTTTCGCTTCTTACTCTGTGCCGGCTAGTTCTTGTGTGCCGGATTCATTCATCCGCTGATGACGTGCCGGATCCCAGATCTCGACGTGCCCGAATGCGCCGCTGACGACCACTCGTGAGTTGAGTTCAAGCCCCGCGTATGCGCGAAGTTTTTCATCCAAGTTGATGCGACCCTGTGCGTCAACGGTGACTTCGACCATGTTCGAAGCCAAAGTGCGCTGCTGTTTACGATCCATCTCGCCTCGGCGAACTTTCTCGATGGCATCATTTGCCACAGTCAAAAAAGCGTCAGTCGTCAGAACTTCAACGCATCGGTCGCGACCTAAAGCCAGATAGCAAGTTGGCTCAAATTTGGGCCTGAAGGCGGCAGGCAAGGCGATGCGACCCTTTGGGTCCAACTGTCGCTCATGAGTCCCTACAAACACTATTTCCTCCGCCTAGTCCCAAAACCCCATTACTTACTGGGTTTTAGAGCTCCCCCTAACACCCGACAAAGAGCATATCCCCACTCACCCCCACTGTCAAACACCTTTCCCCACTTTTCCCCACTTTTTTTGAATATTTTTATACGGCCTTGAACCAGGTTTTTAACCCCATAATTTTTGTGATTCCGCTTTTAGAGTGCGGCGCTTAGTTCAGTAATTGCTTCGGCTATCTGGTTCAAGCCGCTCGACTTTGAAACCCCGAGCTTGTCTAATTCTTTGCTAATTGACTTGTACGGCATGTTTGGTTGATTACTTGATTCAGCAAGCTTTTCGAGCACCAAGTATTTGCGATATGCATCTGGCGACCAACGTTGATGCAAAACACACTGAAAGCGGGCCATCTCCCTGGTGCGACGCTGTGAAATTCCGACGACTTTTTCGCCATGCAGCGTCACCTCACCAGGCCCGAGACCGGCAAAACAAATCAAGTCCGAGAAATTTGATCGTTCGAGTCCTCCGCGGTGCACACGCAGTTGGTCACGGTCGGCAATCTCACATTTTGCCAATGCATCTGCCCATAGCTCGCCCACCCAAAACATCGCCTGGCCAACATCATCACTCCATAATTTGTCATCACGCGGAATAACTAGGTCGATCCACAAGTGCTGATCAACTTCTAGATAGACAACCCCGCCACCACTTCGACGTCGCACAACAGCAACGCCGTCTTGGTCACAGGCCTGCTGATTGACAATTTCCGAATTTTGCTTGGAGCCCAGAACGATTGCCGACTCATTGATTGATGCTCGCCAGATCGCACGTTCTGCTGGCAGTTCTCGACTGTGAACTGACTCTGCAGAGTCACGTAAGTGATTTATGCGCCATTCACTCATTTATAAGATTCTTACGAAGCAAAAGCCAGATATTGCTTCCACTCTTCTGGCACACGCCCGACTGAAACTGTGACCCAAGCAAGTTCGCGAGGGGTGTGCGGTTGGTTTGCTAACGCCATACCCGCCTCAGCAGGAGTGCGATCTCGCTTTTTTAAATTGCAACCGCGACAAGCAGCGGTCACGTTCTCCCAAACATGCATGCCACCGCGTGAACGTGGCATCACGTGATCAATGCTGTCGGCGTGAGCGCCACAATATTGACATCGATGATTGTCTCGCGCAAAAATCGCGCGTCGCGACATTGCCGTGCGCCGATGATACGGAACCTTGACGACATAGCGAAGCCTGATCACTAGCGGGCCAGGCATCACAAAAGTTTCTGCTCGAATTTGAGTGCCATCTTCTTCAACAATTTCTGCTTTGTCAGACAAGACGAGACAAATCGCACGTCGTGCAGGAACAATCGACAACGGCTCAAAAGTTGCGTTTAAAACCAGGGCGCTTCTCATCTGAAATCTCGCAGCCAATTTAGATAGCTCAAAACATCTTCAGACTTAATCGGCATGGCCTGCCCACCATATTGGGTTTGCGAACGAAACTTGACATATTCGCGCGTGGGGATCGGCAAAAATGGCGCTCTCGCCCACCACTGCGATGGAGCCAAACGAAACAACTGTGTTATCGCCACAAACCAAAGATGTGGCCGCACTGCAACCGCCAAAACAATCGACGCACCAGATCGCATGCTCGAAGAAGAACTCATGACTTAGTTAGGTTTGGGCTCTTTGGGAAGTCCGAGCACCATTTCACCAATGATGTTGCGCTGAACTTGTGATGAGCCCGCGTAAATTGTGCCGGCTCGAGCATTCAAAAACGTCATCGCCCAACTCATTGAGCTGTTCTTTGCGCCACCTTCATCAGTCTGAAATGAAGTCATCGGTTTGCGTCCTTCGGGAACCAACCCATCGGCACCCATGATCTCCATTGCCAACTCGGTAAGCACTTTGTGATATTCGCTCCAATAAAGTTTTGAAATTGCACCATCTGGCCCTGGGTGATGTCCTGCAACGAACTTAGTCAGCGTGCGCAACCCCAAATATTTCATGATTTGAACTTTGCCGTAGCAATCACTCAATCGCTGACGAATACGTGGATCGTTTGCAACGCCGCGCTCCCTCGCCAAGGCAACAAGGCGATCAAACTCTGCTTGAAAGCGAATCGACAAAGTTGCTGCGGCCTCACCACGTTCATAGCCGAGCAACGACATCGCGACTGCCCAACCGTTATTCAACCCACCAACCACATTTTCTTTCGGACAAGTCACGTCGGTATAGAAAACTTCGTTGAACTCGCTCTCTCCAGAGAGCATTCGAATTGGTCTTACTTCGATACCTGGCTGACGCATGTCAACCAACAAGAACGAAATGCCTTTGTGTTTTGGTGCATCAGGGTTGGTTCTGGCAAGCGTAAAGATATGAGTTGCATATTGTCCTGCCGAAGTCCAAATCTTTTGTCCATTCAATAAAAACTGATCGCCGTCAAGAGTTGCCTTGAGACCTACGTTGCCAAGATCAGAGCCTGCGTTTGGTTCGCTGTATCCCTGACACCACGTATCTTGACCAGAGATAATTCTCGGCAAGTAGTGGCGCTTCTGTTCTTCGGTTCCCCAAATCAAAAGTGTGTTACCCAACATTTGAATTCCGAAAGTGTCGTTGAACGAACCTGTTGGCACACCCGCACGCGCAAACTCTTCGGCGACAATTACTTGTTCGAGTGCCGAAAGTCCACCGCCGCCGTATTCAACTGGCCAACCTGGAGCGAGATAGGGACTCGCGGCGAGAATTTGTCGCCACTGCGCCATAAATTCTTCGGCAGCTTTGCCTTCAAGAGAACCTATGCCCTTCCAATTTGAGGGAAGTTTTTCTGCCAAAAATGCTTGAACCTTTTCGCGATACTCTTCGGCTTGTCGTTCATATACGGGTCTCATATTGCACAGCCTAGATTGCGCGCCACTGCTGCCGCCCCTACGAGCGGCGACAACGGCCCAAGCCCTGCAGGGCAAACCTTGAACCCTTCAATGAATCCGATTTTTGCTGAGCGGTCGAGCTCACTTTGGACTGCCTCAAAAAATGGACCTCCAAAACCCAAGGCCACCGAACCGGCGATAACGGCGCTGCGCACGTCAAGAGTTGCGCCGACACTTACTAGCGCGCGGGCGACAAGTCGACCAGTTTCTTGAACAACTTGTTGACTGGCTTGCGCAGCAGGCTTACCTGTAATCGCTTCAATTGATCTGCCCGAGGCGTGAGCCTCAAGACATCCACGAGAACCGCAAGCGCAAAGTCTGCCGTCGGGCACAACGATGACATGACCGATGTGACCAGCATTGCCACTTCGCCCGTCAAGCACTTTGCCGCCCGAAATTATTCCGCCACCGACGCCAGTTGAAACGACCATTCCAACGACATCAGTCTGACCTGCAACTGCCCCACACCAAACTTCACCTTGCACGAGCGCTTTTGCATCACCATCTATATAGACGGGCATCTGCACTAATTTTTCAAGCGACGAACGCAATGGAAATTCTCGCCACTCTGGAATATGCAATGTTGAGACAAAATCACCATTTGGCGACATAGGTCCTCCGCAACCGACACCACACGCAACCAGTTCAACTTCTGAGGCGGCCATTTGCGAAGCGATCAGCTCGCTCAACGTTGACCAGACTTGTGTTTGTGGTGTTAACGCCCGACCATGAGAGAGAATTTCTCCAGAACCTGAAACAACACCAACCGAGAGTTTTGTGCCACCAATATCTACGGCAAGATACCCGCGCTTTGCCACGCGTACTCTTTACCGTTCGCGCATGAATTTTTCGCGCATACGCTGAGCGTTAGCGCGAGACGCACGCAGTGACTCGGACACGTCACGAATACCGACTTTTGACATCGCGCGCAACTGACGCTCGACGATTACTGCGCAACCCAACATTGCCAAGAAACCCGCGAATGCCGCGAGAAAGTGAAACTGTAAACCAACAATGGTGAGCCCTAGCGACAGAACAACACCAATACCCGACCACCATGCGGTGCGCGCCGAATGTCGATACAAACCTTTTGAAGAAACAGCCTGTGCAAATTTTTCGTCAGTTTTTAGATCTTGCTCGATCTGACGCAAAATTTGTTGCTCATTGTCTGATAATGGCACTCATCCTCCGTTTTGAAAAAACTAAACAACAATTAGTTTGATGTTTTATATCTTGTCACGAGTGTAGACACCTTGCAAGAGATATTTATTGCCCGATCTGAGCCAATCGTCACGCTTGCGAATCACTCGGACCCCACTTGGAAGATCCGGGTTTGCGTTTGTGACTCAACGAACTTGCTGGTCGAATCGCCGAGTCACCGAACTTGTCGCGAATGTCGTCAATCGCCGAAGTCGTCGAACTCCAAACAGCGTCTAAATCATTGGCCGAAACATCTTCGGCTGATTCGCCAGTCTCGCCAAACAGACTCATTTGCGTTTCTGGCTCAGCCAAATTGCGAGCACTAATACCCAAAAGTCGAACCCCACCAGAAATATCAATCGTTTTTAGCAACGGATCAATGAGGTGCATCATCGCTTGGGCCGATGTAACTGGCAGATCGACACTGGCTGAACGGGTAATCAATTGAAAGTCCGCAAACTTAATTTTGAGCGAAATTGTTCTCGCCCCTACTCCAGCATTTCGACAACGAGCCGCAACTGCGTCGGCGAGTCGTACAAGATGGTTGTGCGCAACTCGATGATCTTTGATGTCAGACGAAAATGTTTCTTCGTGCCCGATCGACTTGGCATCTCTGTCAGGTTCAACAGATCGCTCGTCTAATCCTTGCGAGAGGTCAAAGAGATGTTGCCCCAGCGACTGACCCAAAACATTGACCAGAATTTTGCGATCAAACTTTGCCAAATCACCAACCGTCTTGATTGACAGAGCCGAAAGCTTTTCAAGAGTTACTGGTCCGACTCCCCAAAGCGACTCAACTGCGAGTGGATGCAAGAACTCAAGTTCACGACCGAGCAGCACTTCATAGACGCCATGCCCGGGCTTCACACCATCACGAGATGCGCGCGGCTTGGCGACAACCGAAGCAAGTTTTGCCAAGAATTTGTTCGGCGCCACACCAACGCTGCATGTCAGTTCTGTTGCCTGCTTAACGCGCGAGCGAATTTCGTTGCCGATCTGCACACCATCACCGAACAAGCGCAATGAGCCGGTCACATCTAAAAATGCCTCGTCTAAAGACAGTCCCTCAACTAGTGGTGTCACCGTATGAAACACTTCAAATACTTCTGCGCTTACTTCTGAGTAATGATCGTGGTCTCCTGGCAAAAAAATTGCATCGGGGCAAAGTCTTTTGGCTTGTGCTGACGACATTGCAGAAAAAACACCAAACCTTCGAGCTTCATAAGATGCTGCGGCTACAACCCCTCGGCCCCCTTCGCCGCCCACGACCACTGGTTTGCCTCGCAATTGTGGGTTTCTTCGCAACTCAACAGCCACATAGAACATGTCCATATCTACGTGCAGAATTGTCTTTGTGCCTGCAGGTCGCGAACTTTCCATGTTTCAGACCTTAGCCATGCATGGCAACATGATTTAGTGAACCTACGCTCTTTAACAGAATTATGAATCAACAACAGCGCCCCCTCTCTGCACTTCCGTCTGTTTTCGCGCGCGCGGTTGCATACATCTCGATCATCATCGCTGGTATTGCCGGAGCCCTGATCGGCTTTACTCTCGTCGACTTACAGTGCCAAGGTGATTGCGACGTACCCAATTCAATTGGTTTAATTCTTGGTGCTGCAACTGGAGCTCTGGGTATGGGTGTCGTTGCCGTGCTGGTGCTTCGAGCAACTGGTGAATGGAAAGAGCTCGAGGATCGAAAGTGAGCGCGCAAAGCGACTCACAATTAGCGCAAGAACTTCTCGTCATATGTAAAGAGTTGGCACAGACTGGCGGCAAGAATGCTCTTGCAGGCAGACTCGCTGGCTTAAAGCAGGTTGAGACAAAAACTACGAGCACCGACATGGTCACAGAATTTGACCGTGCGACCGAAAAATACATCGTCGATGCGATTCGCTCTCGCCGACCCAGCGATTCAATAATCGGCGAAGAAGGAGCTTCATACTCGGGCACAAGCGGTGTTACTTGGTGTATTGACCCAATTGATGGCACCACCAACTTTCTTTACGCTCTTCCAAGTTGGGGCGTTTCAATCGGTGTGAGCGACTCGCACGGCCCACTTGTTGGTGTCGTTTTTATTCCCGCGCTTAATGAAACATTTTCGGCGATTCGAGGTCAGGGCGCATTTCTCAATGACAAGGTGATTTCTTGTAATGAAACGACTGATATTTCTAAGGCCCTGGTCGGCACTGGGTTCAGTTACTCGGCCGAACAACGCACTATTCAATCACAACGCATCGCAAAATTTATTCATAAAATTCGCGACATTCGCCGATTTGGCGCCGCAAGCATCGACATCTGTTTTGTGGCCTGCGGTCGACTTGATGCATATTTTGAAGAGAACCTTCACGAGTGGGATATTGCGGCGGCTGAACTTATCGCCATCGAATCAGGCGCAAAGTCGGGCAATTTTTCTGGCGATAAGTCTTCGCCAAAAGAGATCTTGATCGCCTGCCCAAAAATATTTGACCAACTGAGCGAATTCATCACATCTAGTTCGTCACCCGCAAACAGCCCCCACGAAAAACTGAACATCGGCAACCTTGAAATAATCCCAAGCGAAGGACGTGCATTGCTAGACAATGCAGAAGTTCAACTGACGAAGACAGAATTTTTACTGCTCTGTGAACTCGCAACTAATATCAACAGCGTTTTTAGTCGCGAAGAACTTCGTGAACGAGTTTGGGGCAGCGAATATGTCGGCGATGATCGTCTCGTTGACGTTCACATTCGCCGACTCCGCACAAAAATCGAAACAGATGCTGCGAACCCAAAACACTTGGTTACCGTCCGTGGACTTGGCTACCGTTTGCAACCATGAGCGTTGTAATCGCGATCGACGCTGGCACAACCGGGGTCAGATCACGGGTCGTATTTGAAACAGGACCATCCGAAATAAGTTCATACCGAGAATTCACCCAGCATTTTCCGCAACCGGGTTGGGTAGAACACGATGCTGTCGAGATCTGGAATGCAGTTCTCATTACGCTCCACGAAGTCATCGACAAAGTAAATGAGCCGATCGCCGCAATCGGTATAACAAATCAACGTGAAACTGTTTTGGCATGGAGCCGTAAGTCGGGCAAACCATACGGTTCTGCGATCGTTTGGCAAGATCGACGCACCGCCGATAGATGCGAGCAACTCGTTGATTCTCTTGAGCTTGTGCGCCATCAAACAGGTCTTGTGCTCGACCCGTATTTTTCAGGCACCAAATTTGAATGGCTCATCAAAAATCGTTCAATAAAAATTGACGACGACTTGTGCCTCGGCACAATTGACTCTTGGTTGATTTATAACTTGACAGGCAGAGAAGCTTTCGTCACCGATCCGACGAACGCCAGTCGCACAATGCTCTTTGACATTAGAACAATGAAATGGAGCGAAGAACTCTGCGAACTGTTAAACGTTCCGATTAAAAATTTGCCCGAGGTCAAACCTTCTAGCGGAAGATTTGCAACAACTACTCAGCACGGCTCGCTTAAAGCGGGTATCCCGATCTCGGGTGTTGCTGGCGACCAACAAGCGGCGCTGTTCGGTCAAGCATGTTTTGAGGCTGGCGCAACAAAAAATACCTACGGCACCGGAAGTTTCGTTTTAATGAATGTCGGTACGGAGTGCCCAAAACCCCAGACTGGCATTTTGACAACAGTCGCTTGGCAGATCGGCACACAAAAACCTGTCTACGCACTCGAAGGAGCGATCTTTGTTACGGGTGCAGCCATCCAATGGTTACGCGACGGATTAAACATCATCGATAATGCCAGCGAAGTCGGACCACTCGCTCAAAGCGTCGAGAGTTCTGACGGAGTTGTCGTTGTGCCGGCCTTCACCGGACTCGGGAGTCCTTGGTGGGACCCTTACGCTCGTGGAGCAATTTTTGGCATCACCCGAGGCACGACTCGTGCCCACATCGCACGAGCGACGATCGACTCAATCGTTTTTCAAACTCGAGACGTGGTCGAATCAATGAGTGCAGCTTCGGGCGTCAAGATCAAAGACCTTCGCGTTGACGGCGGTGCCGCCGTTGTTGACTTCATGCTGCAATTACAAGCTGACCACTTGGGTGTTTGCGTACTTCGGCCCAAACAATTAGAGACAACCGCGATGGGTGCGGCTTACCTGGCTGGACTCGCAGAAAAAGTTTGGGGCTCAACCGACGAAATTTCACAAGCGTGGCAACTTGATCAGAAATTTTTGCCACAATCAACAACTCAAAACTTGAAAACTAGTTACGAAATTTGGCAGACCGCAGTCAAGCGATCAATGAATTGGATTAACTAGACACCTGCCGACAAAAGTGCCGCACCGATGGCGCCGGCATGTTCGCCGAGTTGTGCAACTCGAAGTTCTGGATGTGCCCGATTATCTGGCGCATAGAGCAACTGCTTAAACCAAGTTTTGATGTGAGGCATCACCAAGTCGGCCGCCTCAGCCAGTCCACCACCGATCACGATCACGTTTGGATCAGTAATGTTCGTCAGATTTACCAAGCCGACTGCAACCCATCTTCCAAATGTGTTGAGGTACTCAATCGCCTGCTTGTCACCACCAGCAGCACGAGCGATTACTTCTTCGCCTCGCTCACCACCGGCAATTGTTGCAAGTCCAGAACCTGATGCGTATCGCTCCCAGCAACCGCGCTGACCGCACTTGCATAAAATGCCTTGCGACTCAACAACCATGTGTCCGATCTCTCCTGCAAAGCCGTGGCTACCCCGCTGCAGTTTTGATCCCGAAACAAATCCTCCGCCGATTCCGGTGCCAAGAGTGACCATCCACATGTCGGTCGCTCCACGTCCTGCGCCAAATTGCCATTCAGCGTGCGCCGCGCAAGTTGCGTCATTCTCTACATCGATTTCATGACCCATTTCTTTTTCTAGTTGCGTACGCAAATCAAGCTCGATCGCTCCCGTCAAATTCGGCGACTCGCGCACCACGCCTTGTGGCGTGATCAAACCAGGAACGCCGATTCCTAAACTTTTATAATCGCCAAGTTCGCGAGCAATCTCTGCCAGCGTGGCGACTAGATCGTCAGCATGTGGCGTTGGGCGACGAACAGAATTAACAATTTCTCCGTCCTCAAAGAGAACCCCAAGACACTTTGTTCCGCCGACATCGATGCCAGCAACGGCAGTCACGACTCGCAGCGAACCTTTAGTTCTTTCAGGGTGTGCAAGATGCGGCCTTCGGCGCGTCGTTTAATAAACCCTGGAAGCGGAACTATCAGCTCAACGGACAATGCGTAAGTAACTTTCGTAGTCGCACCAGACTGCTCAAATTGGTATGAGCCGTCTATCGATCGCATGATGTCGCCTTGGTCAAGGTGCCACGTAATCTTTTTTGGTGCTTGTTCGTAATCGTATTTCAGCGTGTAGTGGGTGCTACGGCCCAAAGCCGAAGCGCGGTATTCAACAAGAAGAGGTCGATTTTGTGAATCTCGTTCGCGAACCACTGCTTCTTTAACATCGGGTGCCCACTCGGGATATCGCTCAACATCAATCGCCACATCAAAGCAATGGTCAGCCGACGCGGCGATCACTTCTGTCTCAGATGCCGAATCAACCACCCCACTATTTAAGCACGAACAACTACACCCTTAGTATTCGACCCAAACTCACGGCAAGTTTGTCGTAATCAAAGAGGTTTTCAGCCCTAAATCGCGAAGCCTGACCCATTTGGTGTCGCAACGATTTATCACCCAACAGTTGTCGCAAAGTACGAACAACATCATCAACCCGATTCGGGTTCTCAACAATAAAACCTGTCTGACCATGCGCAACTGCGTCTGATGCACCACCACTGCGACCAGCAATCTGCGGCACGCCACACGCGGCGGCTTCAGCAAACACAATGCCAAAACCTTCTTGCTCAAGCCCGCCCCAACGCGAACGACACAACATTGCATTGACATCGGCGCAGCCATACAACGACGCAAGATTGTCGTCTGAGACACGACCCAAAAAAGTGACAGGCGCACGCAACTCGCGGGCGATGCGCTCAAGCCGTTTGCGATCTCGCCCATCGCCGCCGATTACCAGGCGCAATTTTGGATGTTCGCTTGCCAAGTGTGCAACCGCACGAATCAAAACATCAAATCCTTTGCGTGGCACAAGCCGACTAACACCTACGACTAATTCTGCGTCATCACTAATACTAAAAATCTGACGTGCTTGTGACTTCTCGCTTGCAGTTAATTGTTTGAATCTTTTTATATCTACACCGGGGGTAATCACGGTCAAGTTTTTAATTTGCCCGGCCACGCGATTGGCTTCATCAGCTGGGTAACCACCCGACGCAATAACAAACTCTGCTTTATTCAATACTCGCGAAAGAATTTGCTTTGTCACTGGCAGTCGCCCCGGCACCGTCACTTCGGCACCATGCAGAACAACCGCGTACGGCAAGTTGAGTCGCGGACCAACCAACCCGAGAGGCAACGCTGGGTCAAGCACGACAAGTTCAGCACCAAACTCTTGGGCCATCTTGTTGATTCTTCGAACCATCAGCGGATGCGGCAACAACACAGACTCGCGTGTTCGGCGAATCAAAAAGTTTTGTGCACGATCAAAGTCTTGACTACCTGCATAAGGACTTGTGAGTACCGCGAAACTCTCTGGTGGCAGTCTTCGCCACCACTCATAAAGAAGGTTCTGAATGCCACCGATTTTTGGCGGAAAGTCATTGGTGACTAAGAGATGTTTCACTGACAATTACTTTACGCTTGGCAAAGCACGCAACTCGGCCAAAACAATCTCATCGTCTTCGCTCACGGGCAACAAGTGATTTAAACCAAGTCGCGCCGCAGCCCAAACTGCATGACTGCGAAGTATCGCATCGCTGTGATTGCAATACTTTTGTAAAAGCTCAACAACTAATTTGTCATTGGCGTCACCGATATTGCCGAGAATCACCAGGGCGTTGCGACGCAGCCACTTTGGATCACGATTGGCGATGTACCACGCACCAAACTCTTTAAGCAGAGACTCATCGTCAGCCAACAAAATTTTTTGAACCGAAACCCAAGCATTTGCGCGGTCGTCGTGCTTGACCGGTTCATCTGCGATGACGTTTGTTCTCTTTTCAAATCTCACCGTCGGCGGGCATACTTCTTGACAGTCATCGCAACCGTAGAGCCGGTCACCTAAAGCCACGCGAAAGTCGCGGTCAAAAACGCCAGGCTTTTGCAACAACCATGCCAAGCATTTGTTCGCGTCAATTACCCCGGGCGCAATAATCGCTTGCGTAGGACAGTTATCTAAACAGCGACGGCACGAACCACAGCCATCTTCAACTGGTTTTTCGGCAACTACAAGCGGTGCATTCGTAACGACGCAACCTAAAACAAAATAACTTCCTGCGCCAGCAATCAAAAGATTTGAATTTTTACCAAACCAACCCAAACCTGCCTGATATGCAACCTCGCGATCGACAATTGAATTGTCGTCAGCCAAGACGACTGCACGAAAACCGTCAGATTCAAGTTGCTTGGCGATTTGTCGAAGCGACTCGCGTAATTGTGCGTAATAGTCTGACCATACGTATCGTGCAACTCTCGCCGATAACTTTTCGGGTTGTTCGGGCATCTGTGTTGAATACGAAAGCGCCCCAACAATTACAGACTTTGCCGAAGGCAGCGCCGCAGTCGGGTCGGTGCTTCGATTTGGGTTGCGATATGTGAACTGCATCTGATTATGCAGACCTTGCGACTTTCGTTCGTTCAACGCTTGTCGCGCACGATGCAAAACTTCGGCGCTCGCTACCCCGACTTGATGAAGCCCAGAATTTCGCCCGAGCGCTAACAGTTGCTCGGTGTATTTACTTTTGTCTATTGAGCCTGGATCGTCAGCTAACTGCACGATGCCGAAGCGTAGGCACTAAACCGGCATTTGCAAGCATTCGCAATGTTCTCTGCTCTTCAAGGTCTAAAACAACGGCCTGCGCGCCAGAGTCATCGCAGAAAAACGAGACCACACAGTCATCGCAAGCAGCACTTGCACGCATTACGCAGGTATCGCAACTGACCACCAAAACATCGGCGTTGCTATTGGCATTGATTGAGGGGAAATCTTGCACTAGCTCTCTCCTTTTAATGTTGATGTAATTGCTTTACTTCAACACTGCCCGAACCGTGTTGCACGGTTAGATCTCGAAGAGTTCTGCCCCTTGTTGCGCAACCCTCAAAACCATTTTCGCGCCGTTCTTAGGCAAAGCATCATCAACACGTTGCGCATCAGCCATGCTCGTCATCGCGGCAATTGTTGGACCCGAACCCGAGAGCCACGCGCACCATGCGCCAGCATCAACCGCAGCCTGCATTGCCAGTTTCGAATCAGGCGCTTTTACGAAACGCAGCTCTTGATGCAGTCGATCTTGGGTCGCCACAGAAAGAGCGGCAATATCGCCAGCAGCCAGCGCAGCCACCAAAAGTGCGGTATGCCCAACGTTGAATACTGCATCTTCAAATGGCAAAGTTGCTGGCAGTTTGGTTCGCGACTCTTTAGTTGAAGTTTGCTGTTGAGGAACCCAAACAACAATTGCCGGATCAAGAGGTGTTGGTACTCGAACAGCAAAGCCACCGATACTGGCCACGAAACCACCATGCAGAGATGCGGCGGCGTTGTCGGGGTGACCTTCAAGTTCGCTTGAAATTCGCAAGATCTCTTTTTTCGCCTGCGCAAACTCTTTTGCACCAGCGCCATTTTTTTGTGCATGCGCCAAAATGCAGCCAGCAACTCGCGCCGCTCCACTAAAACCCAGACCCTTGCCCATCGGCATCTGTGAACGCACCCACAGATCTTCGGTGCCGCCACAATGTCTAAAAGCAACCGTCAGTGGATGATGCTCGTCGGCTTGATTTGACTCTGCAGGTGGGTTTCCAAATCCCGCTTCGATGTGCAACGAAAGCGCCAACCCCAAGACATCAAAACCTGGTCCGAGATTTGCCGAACTTGCGGGCACACGAACAGCAATCGCTCTATTTAAGTTATTCGCATTTATTGAATCATTCATGGACAGTGTTCCATTTTATTGTGCCATCTGTTTGGAAGCGTCGACACTCACACGAATCAATTCATCTAACACATCACGTGCCGCACCCGAATCAATTGAGTCAAGTGCAATCTCTAAACCCTGCTTCATATCGTCGGCTTTTCCGGCGACAACAATGCCAGCAGCAGCATTTAGCGCAACGATATTTCTTACCGGGCCGATCTGACCATCTAACAGATCGCGAAAAATCTTGGCGTTGTCTTTTGGCGAACCGCCACGCACCGCTGCCACATCAGCATGTTCAAGCCCAAGCGATGTTGCATTGATTTCGAATTTACGCATCTTGCCTGAGTCAACTTCAACCACGGGACATGGACCACTCAGCGACAATTCATCCATTGAACCATGACCATGAACTACCCACGCTCGCTTAACACCGCGTGTCGCCAACGCCTTGGCCATTACATCTGCTGCACTTGGATCGCCAACACCAACAACCATGTACGAAATCAGTGCTGGATTAGCCATCGGTCCGAGCAAATTGAAAACTGTTGGCACGCCGATCTCACGACGCGAAGGGCCAGTAAATCGAAACGCTGGATGAAATCTCTGTGCGAAGCAGAATCCGAAGCCGGTCTCTTCGACACACTTGGCAACACCGACCCCATCTAACTCGATCGACACACCGAGTGCTTCGAGCACATCAGCTGCACCGCTCTTTGACGATGACGCACGACTGCCGTGTTTGCAAACCGGTATCTTCGCCCCGGCAACAACCAAGCCCGCCATCGTCGAAACATTTACCGAGTGACTGTGGTCGCCGCCAGTGCCGACGATGTCGAGTGCTCGCTGCGAAATTTCGTCAGGCAAAAAGACTCTCTCAGCGGCCCGACGCACTTCAGCCAACATTCCTTCTAGTTCGATCTCGGTCTCACCTTTTGCCCGCAGAGCAACAATAAAAGCAGTTATCTGCGACGGCGTGGCCTCGCCTGACAACACCGATCGCATCGCCGCGCCAGCGTGGCTTGCACTTAAATCTTTGCGAGCCAAAAGCTGCGAGATAACTTCAGGCCAAGAACCTGCCAAATCGATTTCGCTCATGCGAAACCTCGTTTATGCGATGCGACGGGTGCGCAACATTTTGCGGCGTTCGCGAGCCGAAGCCCCACCCCAAACACCTTGCTTCTCTCGACTGTCAAGCGCATAAGTAAGACACGCTATGCGCACTTTGCACTCGGCACAGACTGATTTTGCTTGACTGCAGTTTTCTTCATTATCTGGATAGAAAATCTCAGGGTCAAGACCTTGGCAAGCACCGCTGTTGCGCCACGTCAGGTCGTAATCAGGCACGTGAACCCCCTTGTCCTCGTTGCCCGACACACTAGAACTTCGGTGTCGCACCGCGCCAATCGGCCAGCGGTGAGCTATCTATCTATTTGGTTTTGCTAGCTATTGCAAATCAGTCAACAACTCGGCGACAGTGAAGTCAGCAAGTTCAACCGCTTCAAGATAATTCGACAGAGTCGAGATCACTTGCACGTTGCCCTTGGCGAACTCTTGTACCTGTTGTGGCGTGAATTCAAAGCGGATGTAATGCACCGCCGCAGTGACAGTCTCGCGTGTCAGTTGCTCTGCATGCCCTTCGTCGACGACCGCTTTAACAACTTCGCCATTCGCCAGCTTGATCGCAATCGCGCGCTCAATTCCGACGAGCTTGGTAAGCCACTCACGCATTTGTTCATCGTTTGTCAACTCGATAAACAGCGTCGCGCAAAGTTGCCCGACCTCGGGGATCATCGGGTTGTAAGCCTTGATCTCTTCAAGAACGCCTTCGTCGCTGACTACTCGCTCGACACGCAGCATCTCTTGAATTTGCGACTGCATTGTGTCGCGGTTCTCGAACATCACGGTGACGATTGTGCCGAGCGCAATTCGTCGACGACGCTTAAGTTCGATGATTTCGGCACGACGCGTCTCACGAATTCGCTCGTATGCGCGCTGCTCCAAAATATCGGTGAGCACTAACTTTCGGTTGCTTGGTGTTTTTGTTGCAGTTTCCATAATTTATTTCCCTTCTGGTTTGATTCCGTATGCGCGAGCCACTACCTCAAGCGGGTGTAATGGTGTTTCACCCGTTTGCTCAGTGATTGCCGTATTTGCCAAGTGGCAATCACCAGCAACAACTTCGGAGTTGGCATCGCGAACCATCTCGCCGAGTTTCTTTGCAATTGGCAAAGACAACTCTGCGTTCTCGGCACGCAACCCCCACATGCCGTCAATTCCTGAACACTGCTGCACAAGTTTGATCTTGGTACCAGTGAGTCTCATTAAGTCTCGGCTCTTCAAGCCAATGTTCTGCGCACGCAAGTGACACGGCGTGTGATACGTGATCGACTCTGGCACTTCGCCGATGAAGTTCGTGTCTAATTCAGAACCTTCGGTCTTGTGCACCTTCATTAAATATTCAGCTGCGTCGTAAGTGTGTTCGGCAACAAGCTGAGCGTCGGGGCCCCCGACATAGTCCAAATAGTCTTTTTTCAAGACGTAACTACACGTTGGCTGCGGCACAACAATGTCGGTTCCTTTTCGCACTTCAGCGGCAAGTGTCGCCACGTTCTTTGCAGCAACTTTTGTGAATGCATCCATGTCACCACTGTGCAAAAACGGCGCGCCACAACAGCCGGCATCACTCAGACTGCACTCGACACCGTTGCGTTCATAAACATTTACGAGTGCGTGACCAATTTTTGGTTCTTGATACTCAACCAAACAAGTCGGAAACACCGTGACTCGGCCCTGAAGTTTGGCTATAACTGCTTTTGGTCGACGATTAAACCATGTCGAGAATCGCTGACGGGCAAACGCCGGAAGCAAGCGCACGCTCGAAACACCAGCCGTCTTTTCGACCACTTTACGAATCAATGATCCAGGCTTTGCACCCATCACCATGTTGGCCACTGGGCCAGAAGAAGTCGCCGCCATACCGAGTGCATCGGTTCGACCGAGCATCGCTGTTGTTACTTTGTTGCGCAGCGACATGTGGCCGTTTGCTCGACGCATCGCATCGACTCGCAACATCAATCGCGGAAAATCTAGCGCCCACTCGTGTTGGCCTGGTGTGTAGGGGCAATTTACGTAACAGAGTTTGCACTGAAAACACTCATCGGCGACATGATCTTGCTGGGCTGGCGTCATCTTGCCGGCATCTTGATCGTCATGGGCGTCGATGTAATCAAAAAGGGTTGGAAACGATGGACAAAACTTAAAGCACAAACGACAGCCGTGGCACAGATCGTAAACGCGAGTCAACTCTTCGCGCGTGTCGGCCTCATCTAGATAGATGGGGTTCAGTGGGTCGTATGTAATCGTCATTATTAAAATAGAACTTTCGATTTCGGGCTTACTTAGAATTATTCAGATTTAGTGTTGGCGCCATTCGCCGAAACTAGCGGCGCCAACACAAATCAAATTGCGTTTAATTCGACTAACAACTTCGATTTAGCCGAGTGCTTTGAGGCCTTCAGCGAATCGACCTGCATGGCTCTTCTCTGCGCGTGCAAGTGTCTCGAACCAGTCTGAGATTTCTGTGAAACCTTCTTCGCGTGCAGTCTTTGCAAAACCTGGGTACATCTGTGTGTACTCGTATGTTTCGCCGGCGACTGATGCTTTGAAGTTTTCTGATGTCTCACCGATTGGCTCGCCCGAAGCTGGATCGCCAACTTCTGCAAGATAGTCAAGGTGACCGTGAGCATGACCTGTTTCGCCCTCAGCAACTGAACGAAACAGTGCTGCTGCGTCTGGGTAACCCTCTACGTCTGCCTTCTGTGCGAACCACAAGTAACGACGATTTGCTTGGCTCTCGCCTGCAAACGCTTCCTTGAGATTCTCATGTGTTTTAGTGCCATTTAACTTGGCCATGATTTTCTCCTTGTTGAGTGTTTGATTTTTAGTGTTTATTTTTTGATTTTCGCTATTACTTAATTTCTATTACTTGCTTTTTTCGCCTGTTGACCAGGAGATCTTTTTGTCGGCTGACTGCATCGACCACATTTGCCATGAAACACCACGCCCACTTCACTGATTTCACAACCTTCTGCGCCGACCCCACGCATTTTCGGGGTCGATGAGATTTCAACATCTCGAACTGCGCCACATGACTCGCAAACGAAGTGGTGATGATCGC
>JAEMTQ010000085.1:3407-4969 GCA_016462185.1 Ilumatobacteraceae bacterium | reverse complement strand
CAAAAATGAATTTTGTAGGAAATGCAATCATCAGAAATAGTTGGTTGCGTGGTGCAATAACTGGTGTTTTCAACTCATCATTCATCGGAAATTGGGACTGTGCGCCAAGAGCGCACCCCAATGATTCGAAATTAGACGTTGTGAGTATCGATCAATCGATGAATGTTCGACAAAGACTGACCGCCAAGCGACTTGTTAAGTTGGGTTCTCATTTGCCGCACCCAAAAATCAGTTACAAACAAACTGAAAATTTCAAGATCGACCTGCAAGAACCTGCGCACCTATTCGTTGATTCGATCGATCTCGGAATGGTTAGACAATGCGATTTTCGCGTGATTTCTGACGCTTTAAGTCTCTATTGGTAAGGATTAACCTAGAAGCATGACGATCTCAAGCCAAAAAGTTTTGGAATTAAAACAAAGTGTTTGCCAAGATATCGATGCGCGTGCGAATGATTTGGTGAGCATTAGCCATCAACTTCACGCCAAGCCAGAAACAAACTTCGAAGAACACTTTGCCCACCAGATTTTGACCGACTACATCGCTGACTCAAAAGTGAAAGTGACACGCAAAGCTTTTGATCTCGATACTGCCTTCGATGTTCGGGTCAAGGGTGGAAGCGGACCAACAGTTGCCGTGCTGTGCGAGTATGACGCATTACCAGGCATTGGTCATGCATGTGGCCACAACATAATTGCAACTGCTGGTCTCGGTGCTGGATTGGCCCTAAGCGCAATCGCCGAACAATGTGGTGGCAATTTGGTTTTGATGGGTACGCCAGCTGAAGAAGGCGGCGGCGGGAAAATCGAAATGGCGCGAAAGGGTGCGTTCGCGGGAATCGACGCGGCGATGATGATTCATCCGGCTGATGCTGACCTGGCGAGAATGAATGCGATTGCGATTCAGAATCTGTTTGTGAAATTTCATGGACTTGCCGCGCACGCTGCCGTGTCGCCCCATAAGGGCAAGAATGCACTTGATGCAGCGGTGCTTGGCTACATGAATGTTGCGGCATTGCGTCAACATATTTTGCCAACCGAACGGATTCACGGAATTTTTACAAATTCGGGTGAAAAGCCAAACATTGTGCCTCGTGAAACTGAAATGGATTGGTATGTACGGTCACCGACAATCGAGACATTGCAACCATTAAAAGAGCGTGTCGCAAAGTGTTTGGAAGGTGGCGCAATGGCCGCCGATTGCACTGTCACATTTGATTGGAAGAAAAACACTTTCGCTGATCTTGTCGACAATGTGCCGCTGCTTGAAAGTTACATTCGCAACGCATCACAGTTTGGTCGAAAGATGACCTCAGAATTTTTGCCTGGCACAGGCGGCGGTTCGACTGATATGGGCAACATCAGCTATCTAGTGCCGTCGATTCATCCAATGTTGCAGGTAGCACCAAGTGGCGTTTCTCTGCACAGCGCAGCTTTCGCCGACCATACAAAAGGTGAAGAGGCGAGCAAGGCGATTATCGAAGGCGCAAAGATCATGGCAATGACGGCAATCGATATGTGGGCGTCGTCAAGTCTGCAGAATGACGTCAAGGCTGCCTTTGG
>JAEMTQ010000085.1:1475-3307 GCA_016462185.1 Ilumatobacteraceae bacterium | reverse complement strand
TTCACGAACCTAGATGGTCCGGTATTCGCGCTAGTAAATCTTCCGGAAGTTGTGAAGGGCGCGTTGTTCGCGCGTTACAGCCGTAGCGCAAAGAGTTTGCGCAGGCTTTTCTTGGATGAATTCGTCAGCGATTTAGATCTCAGCGGCGACAAATCTGTTGATGCAACGATTGGTCTCGATCGCGCAGAAAGTCTTTACGAAAAAATATTCGTCGAATACGGAGACGACAGCGTGGCGCAACTTGGTGGTGTTCACCTGGCGTGCGAGCAAGCCTCAAATTTGTTGACAAAAATTCTTGAGCGTGGCCGACTGATGAGCTACCTCGAGCAAAGTACGCGATACATCAATTATGACGCTCGTCTTGGAGGCCGATACCGGTTTTATCGAGATGCCGACATTTTGAATGGACCATTTGGCACCAGATACGTCGGAGATATGGACAGAATGTTCGATTCATACTCAACGATGGTTGAATCGGTGACTGAGCATGTTCGTAAAACCGTAAAACGTGAATCAAATGTCTCGGACTTTGTGTTTAAGCAAGCGACAAGAGCCAAAGCGCTGGACGCAGTTCGTGGCGTATTACCAGCAGCATCGCTTTCTAATCTCGGCATATACGGAACAGGGCAGGGTTACGAGGCACTGTTGTTGAGAATGCGTGGACATCATTTGCCCGAAGCCAGACTCTACGCCGACCTGATGCTCACTGAGCTGCGAAAAGTTGTACCAAGTTTCTTGCGCCGTGTTGACGTTGCAGATCGTGGCGGAAGGTGGACAGAGTATTTAGCAGAGCGTGAACAACAGACGATTGAACTCGTTGATGAATATTTTGGCGCGTTGGACCCACAAGAGTCACAAGAAGTTATCTTGACTGATTTTGACCCAGAGGGCGAAGACAAACTTCTTGCGGCGATTTGTTACTCAAGTTCGCATCTTCCAGAGCATCAACTGCTTAAAGAGGTGCGCGAATTGAGTCATGATCAAAAAGTTGCCTTGATTCGTGCTTACGTCGGTCAGCGAGAAAATCGACGACATAAGCCTGGTCGTGCTTTCGAGAGAGTTGATTACCGATTTGATGTCTTAGGTGACTACGGTGCTTTCAGAGATTTGCAACGGCATCGATTGCTGACAATCGAATGGCAGAAGCTGACGCCACACCACGGGTTTGTGCGCCCAGAACTTGTAGTTGAAGCGGGTCTTGGCGATCAATTCGATGAGGCAATGCATCGCTCGAGTTCTCTCTACGATGCCTTGCTAACTGATTATCCGAACCAGGCTCCTTACGCCGTGTCGATGGCCTACAGATTGAGATATGTGATGCAATTCAATGCTCGCGAAGCAATACATATGCTCGAATTGCGATCTTCACCTCAGGGTCATCCGTCATATCGTCGAGTTGCCATTGAGATGCACCGGTTGATTGGGCAGCAGGCGGGCCACAAGGCTGTTGCTGAAGCGATGACCCACATCGTTAAAGAGGCTCCAGAACTTGAGCGGTTGGATTCTGAGCGGCGTGCCGAGGCAAAGCGCAAATGAGCGGGGTCTTGCCGATTTGGAGTTATGGCCGTAGATATCCGATACTATGCGCGCTTCAAATGAAACCAACAACAGGACAACATGGCTGACGAAGAAGAAATTGAAGTCGAAGGACCAGAAGGCATCGTTGCCGACGGCATTGAGCCCGACGATCTCGTAGAGGTCGACGTCGACATTGACCCCGAAGATTTAATCGACGCCGAAGATGAGCTTGAAGTCGACCCCGATGCGCTGGTGGTTGATCCACTAATAACCGATGAAGGCTCAACAATCGCACCGACTGATGCGACTAAGTC
>JAEMTQ010000085.1:0-1375 GCA_016462185.1 Ilumatobacteraceae bacterium | reverse complement strand
AAAGCGATGCAGATCTTTACGCGAAAAGGATCTGCAACTGATTCTGAAGTATTGCAAGCGCTCGAACTTGAGGCCCGATCGAGTCTTGACACCTTTCGCGGTGGTAGCCGCATGGGTGATGATCTTGCGCTCGTCGGCGAAGGCTGGTCTCGCGAGGTAAGTAATTCTGAAGTTGTGGTTTTTGTGGGCGGTGTAGACAAAGTTGTGATGGGCTATTTATTAGCACGTAGAGGTGCCGTAAAATCTGGTGCAATTGCAACTATCGAACAAGTCTTCGTTACAAAAGACGCTCGAAATTTTGGGATTGGCGATGCGCTGATCACGTCGTCGATTGAATGGGCAAAGGGTGAATCACTTGTCGCACTAGACGGTGTCGCCCTACCGGGTGATCGTGAAACTAAAAATCTTTATGAACGCTCGGGTTTGGTTGCCCGACTGATAACAGTCACAACCGATTTGCAAAACTAGCGATAGCTAAATTCAAACTTCGAACTGAAAGTTACTTGCCTTGCCAATTAGGCGGACGCTTTTCGATAAACGCCGTCAGTCCTTCTTTGGTGTCTTCAGATGCGAGCACGGCGCCAAATTCTTTGTTGGTCATTTCGATTAACTTTTCATCGGTTTCATAGTCAGCGGCAAGAACGATCTTTCGACTTGCCCAAACTGCGAGCGGGGCTGCTTTACAGACTCGATTAGCAAGATCAAGAGCACCATCGAGAGCCGTATTCGGTTCAACCACTTTGTTGACCATGCCAAGTTCGAATGCTCGCTGAGCAGAAAACGGTTCACCAGTGAGGATTGCTTCCATCGCGGCGGCTCGACCGATTGCTCGAGGCAATCTAAACAAACCACCCGCGCCAGCAATCAAGTTTCGAGTTGATTCGGCCAAACCAAAAGCTGAACGACTAGTTGCAATAACCATGTCGCATGCAAGGACAAGTTCGCAACCACCGGCTGTTGCTAAACCGTCAACGGCGGCAATCATTGGTTTTTTGCGCTCACGATAAACAAAACCGCCAAAGCCGCCGCGCTTGGTATTCAATGCGCCAGCTTGACCAGAATTAATCGCCTTGAGATCTGCGCCTGCACAAAAGACTGGTCGTTCTTGGCCAGCAACATTGGCTGCGAGAATGCCGATCCAAACTTGGGGATCGTTTTCAAGCTGGTCGATTGCGGCTTCTAGATTGCTGGCGACGTCTCCATTTACGGCGTTGCGCGCTTCGGGACGATTAAGTGTGATGATTGCGACTTTGCCGCGGACTTCATATTCAACGATGTTTGCCATATGGCAAGGTTAATTGATTAAGCGGTTTCGACTGCAGGCGAAGCGTCGGCCGGAGTAACGACGACGGCTTCAGGTGTAACTGTCGCAACT
>JAEMTQ010000084.1 GCA_016462185.1 Ilumatobacteraceae bacterium | reverse complement strand
TGCAATCAAGACCGGAGATATCTGGCGAAGCGAGATTTGACATCGCTGCCGTTCTCGGCACCAAGATTGAAGTCTTGCAGAACGCTTTTTGAAATTTATTTGCGACGGTCCCAGCAGGCGTAGTGCCAGTGACGTCGTAAATCTGGGGCATCAGCCGGCACACAAACGTAATGACCCATACCTTTTGTAATTTCTTGGTTGCACCCAGGGCAGATATAACTTTTGAGCGCTTCGTAGGGTTGCACACGGCGAACTTCAACATCGCCGTATAAACCATCCCAAATTGATTGAGACACTTAGCGAATCATCTCGTTAACCAGTAAATGCCCAGATCACTAGAGCAGTGATTGCGAGCATCGCGCTCGCGACAATGAAATAGTCAATGGGTCTGGTGTTTCGTTTGCGAGTCGGGTTGAATCCCATATGGCAAGTATCGTCTATGAAATGGAAACTCTGCAGGTTTTTCGTAAAAATTCTGTTGTTACTGTGACGATTAACCAGCCAACAAAGAAAAACGCAATCGACCGTTCAATGTGGGACGGACTGACTGAGATCTTTCGAGAGATTGCGGCGAATGCCAATGATCGTGTCGTGGTTGTGACTGGTGCGGGGCAAGACTTTTGTTCGGGTGCCGATTTGAGTGCGCGCGGTGGGGCGAACCAAGAGCAAGTTCACCAACTAGCGGCAATGCGTCGGGTGAATGATGCGTGTATCGCGCTGCAACGGATGCCTCAGCCGACGATTGCCAAGGTTCGAGGAGTCGCAGTTGGCGCTGGCTGCAATTTGGCATTGGGATGCGACTTGGTTGTAGCTGCCGACAACGCCCGCTTCTCAGAAATTTTCGTGCGCCGAGGGTTATCGCTTGACTTTGGTGGCTCGTGGGTTTTGCCACGACGAATCGGCATGCATCGCGCAAAAGAACTCGCATTTTTTGGAGAGATCATTGGCGCGAGCGACGCATTTGAGATGGGATTAGTAAACCGAGTTTTGCCTGAGAATGAAATAGATCAATTTGTCGACGAGTGGGCGAGCAGGCTTGCCGCTGGTCCGCCGATTGCGCTTGCGCAAACAAAACGGTTGTTGAATAATTCTTTGAACGTCACGCTTGAAGAGGCTTTGGATGATGAGGCTGCCGCACAAACAGTTAATTTTTCAACGAGTGATACCGCAGAGGCAATGCGGGCGTTTATTGAGAAGCGAGATCCAAAATTTACCGGAAAGTAGTTTTTGCACTCGCAGTAGTTGCGACGCTGGCGATGACGCCGCCAGTAGATGACACAGTTAGCGACCCAGTTAGCGATACGGTGCCCGACGAGCAAGGTGGAGGCGTCGTAGTTGATGATTCTTTGCCGGTAATTGACCCAGCAACGCAGACGACTTTGCCTGCAGGTTGCACGGCGCCACGCACAGCAACGGCAACTTTTCTTGGCGAACTGGTTTCAACTGATGATCTGATCGCCACATATCGAGTTGTTCAATTGCGTGGTGGTTCATTTGGCGCATACGTCAACGCCGGATTAATTGCCGTGCGATATGCCGATCGCGAAACACGGTTTTTGGAAACTGGCCAGATCTATTTGGTCGGCGCAGCTGCGAGTGAGCTGTTTACAACTCTTGAATCAAAAGTCAGAACCAAGAAAGACCTCTTTGGTGGAGACGCAGTTGTTGGCATCGACGAGTCAGATACGCCTTGTCCGAAAACTGAGGATGCTGTGGTTACTTTGAAGCCCAACGGAGAATTTATTGAGTCGGGTGTGCTGACTTTGTTGCGCAAGCAGCCGAGCAGTTTGCTGCAGGTTGCAGTCTTGCCGTGGGTCTTCGTTTTAATTTTTTTGATCGGTCTTGTGATTACAAAACGGCTGATTGACGGCGCTCGCCGTTCTTCGCGACGTAACTAGTTATCTGTTAGCGACTAGCGAAAGCCTGGGTGGCGGCCGCGCGAATTTGTGTTACGGCGTTGGTTAATCCTTTTGGATCACGAAACAATGCACTGCCGGCGATCAAAACATTTGCCCCAGATTTTGCAGCGCCAGAAACTGTGTCGACGCTGATTCCGCCGTCAACTTCGAGGTTGACTTTGTCGTCGAGATTCGCCGCTGAAATCATTTTGCGCACTTCGGCGATTTTTGGCTCCATCGTTTGAATATATTTTTGGCCACCAAAGCCGGGGCGAACCGTCATCACCAAAACCATGTCGACAAGATCGAGCACGTTGCTGACTGCGCTCGCGGGTGTTTCAGGATTGAGCGCAACCGCAGCGTTGGCGCCAAGACTGTTGATCGTTTCGAGAGTTTTGCGCAGATCAGGGCAAGCCTCAACATGCACGATCAGACGACTGCAACCAGCTTCGACGTAACGTGCGGCCATTGCTTCAGGTGTAAGCACCATCAAGTGGGCCTCGAACGGCAGTTTCGTGAGCGAGCGAGTCGAAGCGATGATGTCCGGACCAAATGTCAGGTTGGGCACGAATTGCCCGTCCATGACGTCCCATTGAATGAGGTCAACGCCGGCTTCGTCGAGTTCGCAAATCGCCTCACCAAGTCGCGAAAAATCAACTGGCAATACCGACGGTGCGATTTGAATCGGTTTCATATCTCGTTACAGCCTAGGGTGCGAGTGCATGAGTAACGAAAATGTGACCATTGAACGCGTGGTCGCGGGTGGCGACGGCATGGCGCGACTAGCCGATGGGCGAGTTGTGTTTATTGGCGGCACGATTACCGGCGAGCGGGTCAACGTTGAGATCACGACAAACAAAAAAGACTTTGCGCGCGGTAATGTCGTCGAAATTTTGGATGCGTCGCCGCATCGCGTAGCGCCGCCATGCAAATTCGTAAGCGCCGGATGTGGCGGTTGCAGTTGGCAGCATCTCGCAGTTGCCCAGCACATGCCGACAAAAGTGGCAATCGTGCAAGAGGCTTTGCGTCGCACGGCAAAATTATCCCCAGATCAAGTTGATGAGCTAGTAAAAACTGGTGGGCAAGTAAGTTCGCAAGCGTCGCGGACAACTTTGCGTATGGCTGTTTTACCCAGCGGCAAACTTGGTTTTCGCCGCGCCGCGAGCAACGATTTGGTCGAGACAAGCCCATGTTTAGTTGCCCACGATGCTTTAAATGAGTTGATCGCGAGTGCGAAAGTAAAAAACGCAGCAGAAGTAACACTGCGTTGTGGCGCTTCAACTAGCGAGCGCGGAGTATGGCTACACGACGAGCATGGTCGCGGTCAGATAACTGGTCTGCCAAGTGATGTCGGCGTCGGAGTTGAGGCGCTCGTGCACGAAGTTGTCGCCGGTGTGCGACTGCGAGTGATGATGACTTCATTTTTTCAGTCATCACATGAGGCTGCTGAGTTATTAGTCGCCGCCGTGCGCGATGCGGCAGGCGACCGGTCGCTATCTGGAATCGACGGCCGAGTAATTGATGCATACGGCGGCGTTGGTTTGTTTGCGGCAACTTTGCTCAGTGCCGACGTGCCGGTAACTGTTGTTGAGTCAAGCGAGTCGTCGTGTCGTGATGCTGTGGTGAACTTGACTCAGCATCTCGTGCAAACACGCGACACTAGTGAGCCAAGTGAAATTGTCAATAGCAATGTCGAACAATGGAAACCAGTTGAAGCGGGTTTGGTCATTGCTGACCCGGCACGCACCGGGCTTGGGCCTCAGGCGGTGTCTCGACTCGCAGCGACAAATGCCAAGCGAATCGTTTTAGTTAGTTGCGATGCAGTTGCTGGCGCGCGAGATTTGCGCTTGCTGATTGACGCGGGTTACGAACTCGAACAAACAACTGTGCTCGATTTGTTTCCGCACACGCCGCACATTGAAACCGTCAGCGCGCTTCAGCGCAGGGCCTGAACGACGCGCCGGCCGACGGTGTCGAGATGATGTTTTCGTTTTTCGGGTGTTGATTTGTCGAGACCGTAAAGCGAAATCCAGCGTGCGCGACAAAATTTATTGCACATCACACGAATTGATCGCGAAATAATGCGTTTGCCGGGTTCGCCCTGCAAAGCATTCACGAGTTTCGACGAGCCGTGCGTCGTGACCGCCACGAGACGAGTGATGTTTGTCAGGCGCGGGCGAATCGTGTTGGCGCCAGCGGGCAAAACCCAGGCGACTTCGTTCATCCACGTGCGGTCGATCCAACCCTTGAGCATTGCGGGTAGCCCAGCCCACCAAGTGGGATAAACAAACACGATCGCTTCACACCAGCGCAAATCTTCGACATCTCGCGCGAGTTCTGGTCGAGTCGACGGTGGCGTGTGGTGCAACCCACGTTCAGCAGCACTCAAGAACGGGTTGAAGTTCTCGGCGTATAAGTCGCGCAAGCGAATTTCGTGTTGGGCCGAAGTTAATCCTGAAATCACGGCGTCGCGTACAGCACTGTTGAAAGAATTCTCAACGGGGTGTACGTAAATCACAAGAGTTTTCATCAGCGTTGAGCGTCTTTGCTAAGTCGCTTGACAATTTTTCGGGTTGTGTCAGCAATGAATTTTTCACGATCTGCGGCAGAGCACGTATCAAGGGCATAAATACCACGCCACATTGTGCGAGTGCGCAAACCAGTTGAAGCGCGAATCGCGCGCGTCAAAGTTCGTCGTCCGTTGTCGTTGACGAGTTTTACATATCGCCACGGCGAGCCGTATGTGCTGACGCCAATGATGTGGCGAATATTTTGCAATGCCGGGCGAATTTTATTTTTCTCGTTAAAGCGAAATGCAACGTCGAGCACAAACACGCGCTCGAGCCAACCTTTGAGTTGAGCGGGGAGCCCCGACCACCAAGTTGGGTATACAAACACGAGCGCATCTGCTTGTTTCACTAATTGCGCGTGACGCTTTGTCTCGGCACAGATAAGTGGCTGCGAAGTTTCATATGCGATGCGCTCGTCGCGTGACATCGCCGTTACGAAATTTTCGTCAGCTAACCGAATCGCCGAAACATTGTGTTGTCGACCGTCTTCGAGGGCGCGAATGATCGCCTCAAAAATCGCTGCGCAATAGCTGTTTGCACTCGGGTGGCCGAGCACAATGACAACATTCATTTCGTGC
>JAEMTQ010000083.1 GCA_016462185.1 Ilumatobacteraceae bacterium | reverse complement strand
TGATCTACGAATCAGCTGGCATGCACGGCAGTTTGCTCGGCTTCTCACTTGAAGGTGTGGTGCTTGACAACGACATCGTCGGTGCGGTGCAACGCACGATTAAGGGCATTGAAGTTACGGACGAATCTTTGTCGCTCGACACGATTCGCGCCGCAGTTATCGGCGGACCTGGTCACTATCTTGGCGCAAAGCAAACCCTTGAAATTATGCAGACCGAATACATCTACCCTGCTGTTGGTGACCGTTTGAGCCCGAAAGAATGGAACGAAGTTGGTCGACCACAGATTATTGATGTGGCGATCGCCAAGGTTAAAAAAGTTCTCGACAACAACTTCCCAAGCCACATTCCTGAGGAAGTCGACGCAAAGATTCGCGAATACTTACCGATTCGTTTGCCACGCGAGAACATGATTCACCCGGCGTTGCGCGGTGAAACTGCTTCAGTTTAAATAATTCAACAGCGCCCTTGGTAGGAGTCGAACCTACGACCAACGGATTAGAAGTCCGGTGCTCTATCCACTGAGCTACAAGGGCTAGTTAACTTCAGGCTATCTAATTTGTGATTCTGTGTTTGTGCGTATAAATATTTGCCGTGCCGTCGCGCACAAAACCAACAAGCGTGATGCCGAGATCTTCGGCAGTCTGAACAGCAAGATTTGAAGGCGCGCCAACAGCCGCAATAAACGCGATGCCAGCCATGGCTGCTTTTTGAATGATCTCAAAAGATAAGCGTCCACTTACAACCAAAACATGATTTGCGATCGGCATCTTGCCGTCAAGCACTGCTTTGCCAATCACTTTGTCAACTGCATTGTGTCGACCGATATCTTCGCGCACACAATATGCAACACCCGACGCATCGACAAGGCCTGCGGCATGCAAACCGCCTGTCCGATCAAAAGTTGGTTGTGCTTGACGAATAATGTCGGGCAACGAAGTTAATAGCGCCGACGTGACTACGGGCCCAACTGCCAGATCGATGCGACTTGTGATTTGCGCCAACTGCTCAATTGAGGTTGTGCCGCAAATACCGCAGCTCGCTGAGGTGACCATTCCACGACGTGAAAGAGCCTCATCAAATAGAGCGCTCAAACTCACCGTTACGACATTGAATTGCTGCTCGGCAGAGTCCGGCAACTGGCAGTACCGAACAGTGCGCACATCATCTGATTTTTTGATCATGCCTTCGGTGAATAAAAACCCGACCGCCAACTCAAAGTCATGGCCTGGGGTGCGCATCGTGACTGCGACCGGCTGAGCTTCTTGCGTTGGCGACTCGGCGCGAATTTCGAGGGGTTCTTCTGTGACTAGTACATCGGGTTTGCTGGCATGCGAGCCGTCTTTGCGTACGGCGGTGACTGTCCAATTTGCCACTTTGCGTCGAACTGCCGCCGCGATGTTTGCCACTTGAATATCTTAGCGGTGGCTAAAAATATGGGTTTTAGGCCTCGCCAATAGTCACACGGGCTTCAAATCTGTGCTTATATATCTAAGGGGACGTTTAACGCTTTCACCCGAAAGCGACGTATTTCCAAGAGTTATCTACCGGAGGACACAAATGGAAAAGCTTGTAACAAGCAATGACCAATTGGTGTACAACGCGTTTTCTTTCGCAGTCGCTGCGATGGCAATCTCGTTTGTCTACTACTTGGTCTCACGAAGTCGCGTTTCGCCTGCCTATCGCAGTGCCGTAACTATGTCAGCAATGATCTGCGGTATCGCCGCCTATCACTATTGGAGAATGTTCAACAACTTCTCTGACGGAGCTCCATGGAACGAAGGTTACCGATATGCAGACTGGCTGCTCACTGTTCCACTACTTGTTGCAGAACTCGTAGCAGTTTCAGGCATCGCAAAAGACAAAGTAAAGGGTGTAACAACAAAACTTGCTGTTGCAGCAGTTTTGATGATTGCATTCGGTTACCCAGGTGAAATTGCAGAACCGGGCAGCAGCGCAAGCATGATGTGGTGGGCTATCGCAATGGTGCCCTTCCTATACATCCTGTGGGAACTTTTCGCAGGCGAGGTTGGCAAAGCACTTAAAGGTCAATCTGGTGAAATCGGCAAGAAACTCAACAACCTTCGTTATGTGTTGTTGGTGACTTGGTCGGTTTACCCAATTGCTTACCTTTTGGGCGACAGCGAGAGCTTCTTGGCCAAGGCATTTGACCTGTCGGCAGGAGACTCATCGACACTCATTCAAGTTGGCTACACAGTGGCCGACGTGCTTGCCAAGCCAGGTTACGGCTTGTTGATCTTGGGCATCGCGATCGCACGATCCGAAGCAGAAGGTTACCGCCAAGCATAATTTCGAATTCAGTTTCGAATTTAAAGAGCCCTGGCTTCGGCCAGGGCTCTTTTATTTTTGCAACTAACCTCTTCATCGCATGATACGAAAGCAACACATACCCGGGCTCGGCCTCGCCGCGATCGTTGCAATTGTCGCCTTTGTAGTCGAATCGGTAGTTAAAAATCTGACACCAGTTGTTGTCTCACCTCTGGTTGCGGCTGTCGTCATTGGTGCATTGCTGGCAAATCTTGGGGTAATCCCTGAATCATTTAACGACGGTTTACGCTTTGCTGCACGAAGTCTGTTGCGCCTCGGCATAGTTCTGCTTGGACTGCAGCTCTCGTTTACCCAAGTACAAGAAATTGGCACACCTGGTTTGGTTTTGGTTTTTGTGGTTGTTGCAATCACATTTTTTGGCACCCAATGGATGGGTAAGCGACTTGGACTCTCGCATGGTCTAAGCCTGCTCGTCGCTACTGGATTTTCGATTTGTGGAGCCTCAGCAATTGCGGCAATGCGACCCGTCAGTGATGCCGACGATGATGAGATGGCCTATGCAATTGCCCTCGTCACAATTTGCGGCACCCTGGCAATTTTTCTACTACCTGCAACTGGTGACCTGATCGGCTTCACTGGTGCACAGTTTGGTTCGTGGGTTGGCGCGAGTGTGCATGATGTTGCCCAAACAGTGGCAACTGCCGCATCGGGCGATCAACAAGCGCAAAACGCCGCGATCATCGTAAAACTGACCCGCGTGATGTTGCTGGCGCCTTTAGTTGCTGGCGTTAGTTTCGCCCGTCGACGAAAACTCGCTAGCTCTCGTGCATCCGGCGAAAACGCACTTGCAACTGCAACCAAACTTCCACCTTTGGTTCCGGTGTTTGTAGTTGGGTTCTTGGTGGCGATATCGCTCAATTCATTTATAGAGATTCCACAAACAGTGCTGAGTGACATCAAGTGGATCGAGAAATCGCTGCTTGCAAGCGCACTCGTTGGGCTCGGCGCCGGAGTCAACCTGCGTAAGCTGCGCAAAATTGGCGCTCGCCCGCTTGCTCTAGGTTTGGTCTCGTGGCTATTGATAGCCACGCTTTCAGCGGTTGGTGTCGCGCTACTTTACTGAGCAACTAACAATCAATGGGCTCAAGTTCACCGGTTTGCACGTTATAAATCGCGCCAGCAACTTGCAGCGTTTTAGGCAACATTGCATAAGCCCGAATGCTGGCCACATCTGCTGCAAGGGCCTGGCGTTGGTCAGTGACAACGTGAAACGCGATGCTACGAGTGTCAACACCGTGACGCTCTTCAATGCTTTGATGAATGGTCTCTTCATCGTCTATCGCCATTCGACAATCTGTGTGCGGCATCACCAACACTCGATCAACCGCCAGCAGATACGACGCCAACACCAGCGTGCGCAAAACGTCGTCGGTGACGCGGGCACCAGCATTGCGCAAAATCTTCGCATCGCCCGACTTCATGCCAACTACGGCGAGTGGGTTTATACGTGAATCCATGCAAGTCACGATCGCCAAACCTTTGCGGGCTGTTCCCGTGAGGCGCTCGTCGTTAAAGTTTGCGACGAAATCAGAATTTGCTTTCAACACGTCGGCGAAAGCAGTTTTCGGAAACTTTTCCACACGGCAATGATACTCGCCTCTCAACTTGAGCAACTAGATTTTAAGAGTGCTTAGAAACCAGCGCATACTCGGCACGATCTTCGTAATTATGTCTAGTTTTGGTTTCTCGATCGGACCAACACTTGCGAAAAATGCATACGACGCAGGCGCAAACCCGCTCGGTGTAATGACAGTAAGATTTACGATCGCGAGCGCAATCATGTTGGTTTTGCGTCAAATCGCAATGCGCAAAGAGCCGTTTCCGCCACTGAAACTGATTCTCGAAATGTTTTTAATCGGCGCACTTGGCATCACAACTGTGTCGTTCACATATTTTCTTGCGATCGAAACAATTGATACTGGTTTGGCAATCGTGATGTGGTACTTCTTCCCCGTGATCGTCGTTTTGATTTCATGGATCATCTATAAAAAGCGACCGTCGCGCAATATCGTTATCTCACTGTTCTTCAGCCTCACCGGAATCATCATTACAACTGGCCAAGTTAAGGGCGGTTCAAGCTCGGCAATCACCCTGATCATGGTTTCGTCTTTCTTGTTCGCGTTTTACTTGTTGGCAGTTACTCGCACACTGGCCAAGGTGAACCTGCTTACAGGCGTGACTTTCATAAATATTGGTGCGGCAATCGGCTATTGGTTAATCTGCGCAACATTACCTTTTGGTTTGAGTGTCGACTTCCCCACGAATCAATCCAGTTGGCTTTACATTTCGACATTCGCACTCTTTGGCACGGTCGCGCCATTTATGTTCTCTTATGCCGGCTTAAAACGAGTCGGCCCAAGCATGCTCTCAGTGATCACGACTATCGAACCAGTGCTGGCGATTGCCATGGGCGTAATTTTTCTTAGCGAAATCGTCACGACAACTCGTGTGATCGGTGCAACTTTTGTAATTGGTGCTTTAATTGCGCTTTCGGTACTTGAGAGTCGCGACGAGGCCGCGATCGCCAAAAAATAATTTCGTTGAACGCGAAATTTTTGGTAACTAACCGATTGTTCAGACGAACGGTTGAGCCTGAATGTATTGAGTAATTGGCTGACCAGCCATCACAACCCATTGCGAACCCGCGATGCGTTCGGTGAGTGCGCGCATGGCCAAGTCGCCGGCAACTGATACATCCATTACGCCCATGCTAAAAGTTTTGGCATATTCGCGTGCAAGTTCGCTAACTAACGGCGTGTCGAGAAACC
>JAEMTQ010000082.1 GCA_016462185.1 Ilumatobacteraceae bacterium | reverse complement strand
GTAATGGTGCAGCGCCATCAAGTAATGCATCGCAGATCAACCAAGTGATTGCCATACCGAGCGCGGCGCCAACAGCACCGATCACGGCATCTTTGTTGTTGCTTTTCGGAGATGGAAAGAGTTTCATGTCCGCAAGGGTATACCTTTGCCCAGACCCATTAGACGATCTAAACGGTCAAAGAGTAGTTTGTAAGCATGGAATTTAGATATCTCGGCCGAAGCGGCTTCAAAGTCTCAGCAATCAGTTATGGCAACTGGATAACCCACGGCAGTCAAGTAGAAGAAGATGCCGCGAATGCGTGTGTCAAACGAGCACTCGAACTCGGCATAACAACTTTTGATACAGCCGATGTTTACGCAGGCACAAAGGCAGAAGAAGTTTTAGGTCGTGCACTCGCCGGAGTGCCACGCCAAAGTATCGAAGTTTTCACCAAGGTCTATTGGCCAACTGGTGCGGGCGTCAACGATCGCGGTTTGTCGCGCAAGCACATTATGGATTCAATTCACGGATCGCTTAAGCGCCTCAAAATGGATCACGTAGATCTATATCAGGCTCATCGCTTCGATGTTGAGACTCCGCTTGAAGAGACGATGCTCGCATTTGCCGACATCGTTCGCCAAGGCAAGGCACTATATATAGGTGTCTCCGAGTGGGACGCAGATCAAATTACCCGCGGTGCCGCGCTCGCGCGCGAATTAAAAGTTCCCTTCATTTCGAATCAGCCGCAGTATTCGATGCTCTGGCGTGTTATTGAACAAGAAGTTATTCCGGCTTCGCAAGATGCTGGAATGTCACAGATTGTTTGGTCGCCGATGGCGCAAGGTGTTTTGAGCGGCAAGTATTTGCCGGGTCAACCACCCCCAGCAGGTTCACGCGCAACTGATGAGCTAAGCGGCAAAAACTTTATTGCACGCTGGCTCAACGATGAAGTGTTGAATAAAGTTCAGCAACTCAAGCCGATTGCCGCTCAGGCAGGTATCAGCATGGCGGCGATGTCTATCGCCTGGACATTGCAGAACAAGAATGTTGCCTCGGCAATCGTCGGCGCAACCCGACCAGAACAACTTGACGACAACGTCAAGGCTGCTGGCGTGGTTCTTGATGCTGACACGCTCAAGGCAATCGACAAAGTTTTGGATGGCGTTGTGATTAGCGACCCGAGAAAAACCGAGTCGCCAAAAACAAGGCCATAAGTTTTAGCGGTTTTTAACCGCCGCTTCTTTATTTGTCGAAGCGGTCGAGGTTCATCACCTTTGTCCATGCGGCGACGAAATCGCGCACGAACTTTGCCTTCGCGTCGCTTTGAGCGTAGACCTCGGAGAGTGCACGCAGTTGCGAGTTTGATCCGAAGATCAAGTCATTGCGTGTGCCTGTCCAGATGACTTTGCCTGTCTTGCGATCGCGACCTTCAAACAATTCTTCAGACTTGTCTGTCGGCTTCCAATCGATGTTGATGTCAGTCAAGGCAACGAAGAAGTCGTTCGTCAGAACGCCCGGTGTCTTGGTGAACACACCATGGTTTGAACGCTTGTAGTTGGCGTTCAAAGCCCTCATACCACCAACCAGCACTGTCATTTCTGGCGCGCTGAGTGTGAGCAAGGCGGCTTTTTCAAGCAACAACTGTTCAGTTGTTTGAACAATGCCCGGTCGCAGATAGTTGCGGAAACCATCAAAGGTTGGTTCAAGCACTGCGAACGAATCGACATCGGTCTGCTCGGCCTTGGCATCGCCACGGCCTGGCAAGAATGGCACTTCAACTTTCACGCCAGCATCTTGTGCAGCTTTTTCGACTGCAGCGTTACCGCCGAGAACGATCAAGTCAGCAATTGAGAAGCCAGTTTCTGCGCTGAGAGCCTCGTAAACCTTGAGGGCCTTCGCCAATTCAGTTGGGTCGTTTGCTTCCCAATTTTTCTGAGGAGCCAAACGAATTCGTGAGCCGTTTGCACCGCCACGCTTGTCTGTGCCTCTGAATGTTGAAGCTGATGCCCATGCTGTGAAGACCAAATCTGAAACTGAAAGTCCGCTTGCGAGGATCTTCTTCTTCAAATTTGCAACGTCTGTTGCAGTCGGCATTTTGCCCGGCTTCGGAACTGGATCTTGCCAAATCAAATCTTCCTTTGGCACCAAGTTGCCCAAGTATCGAGCCTTTGGACCCATGTCGCGGTGGTTCAGTTTGAACCAAGCACGAGCGAAAGCATCGGCAAACTTGTCTGGGTTTGCATAGAAGTCTTTCGAGATCTTGAGGTATGCAGGATCAAACTTCAGCGCAAGATCTGCTGTCGTCATGATCGGAGCATGCTTTCGCGAAGCATCGTGCGCGTCTGGCACGGTGCCAGCCATTGCTCCACCTTTCGGAATCCACTGTTGAGCACCTGCAGGGCTCTTGGTCAACTCCCATTCGTTCTCGAGAAGAATCTTGAAGTATTCGTTGTCCCACTGTGTCGGGTTTGTTGTCCATGCGCCTTCGATGCCGCTGGTGATTGTGTCGACGCCGCGACCTGAACCCATTGAGTTCAACCAACCAAGACCCATTGCTTGAATAGGCGCTGCTTCTGGTTCTGAACCAACGAACTTTCCTGGGTCGCCAGCACCGTGTGCTTTACCAAACGTGTGACCACCTGCAACAAGTGCGACAGTTTCTTCGTCGTTCATCGCCATACGAGCGAAAGTTTCGCGAATGTCGCGTGCTGATGCAACTGGATCTGCAACTCCGTTCGGACCTTCTGGGTTGACGTAGATCAAACCCATTTGAACTGCTGCCAACGGGTTGGCAAGTTCGCGATCACCTGAGTAACGCTCATCAGCAAGCCATGTTGTTTCTGTGCCCCAATATGTGTCATCTGATTCGTAAACGTCTGGGCGACCGCCGGCAAAACCGAACGACTTAAAGCCCATTGATTCGAGAGCAACATGACCAGTGAGGATCATCAAGTCGGCCCACGAAATTTTGTTGCCATACTTTTGCTTGATCGGCCAAAGAAGACGTCGTGCTTTGTCGAGGTTGCCGTTGTCTGGCCACGAGTTGGTTGGTGCGAAGCGTTGCATACCTGCGCCACCGCCGCCACGACCGTCTGAAATTCGGTATGTACCAGCCGCGTGCCATGCCATGCGGATGAAGAATGGTCCGTAATGGCCGTAGTCGGCTGGCCACCAATCTTGTGAATCTGTCATCAAGACGGTGAGATCTTTTACTACTGAATCAAGATCAAGTGACTTGAACTCTTTTGCGTAATCAAAATCAGGATCCATCGGATCGCCAACTTCTGGATTGTTGTGAAGCACTCTGACGTTGAGTTGATTTGGCCACCACTTTGTATTTGTGGTGCCCATGTCTGCTGATGTAATTGCTCCGCCCGAAAATGGGCAACTGCTGGTTTGGTTGTTTGTCATGGTGTCATTCTCGGCTATTTTTGTCCATAAAACAAATTGTGTTTTTAGCGTAGTATCATAAGATTTAGTTATGTCACTACCAACCCTTCAGCAACTGCGTTATTTCGTTGCAATTGCCGATTCGGGCTCATTTGGCGTTGCAGCCGATGAGCAATTTGTCTCACAGCCGGCGCTCAGTGCTCAGATAAAGGAGCTCGAGCGAAAGTTAGGGGTCATGCTTTTCGAGCGTACAAATCGTGGAGTTCTGTTGACGACACACGGCGACGAGGTGTTGAAGCGGGCTCGCGCAGTTTTGCAAGAAATGGTTGGTCTTGTCGAGGCAACTAAGCATGACGGCAAACATCTGCGCGGCGAGATCGGCCTTGGCGTAATACCGACGCTTGCTCCATATGTTTTGCCAGATGTGGTTCGCTCTTTTAAAACTTCGCACCCAGACGCCGAGTTGCGAATATTCGAGATGACGACAAACAAACTTTTAGATTCGCTGCGTCGAGGCGAAATTGATCTCGGTCTTTTGGCTTTACCGGTTTTTTCTGATGAGTTTCTAACTGCGCCAATTGCTGAAGACAAGTTCTTGTTGGCGATGCCGACAAATCACGAGTTGGCGAGTTCGAAATCGCCGCTCAAGTTAGAAAAGTTGCGAGGTGAGCGAGTAATTCTTCTTGAAGAAGGGCATTGCCTTCGTGACCAAGTGGCACAAGTTTGTCAACTTGCGTTCAGCGAGCCAAGTGAAATTCAAGCAACGAGCATGGCGACGCTTTCGCAAATGGTCGCCGCAGGCATGGGCGTCACTTTGCTGCCCGAGTGCGCAGAGAAAGTCGAAGCAGGTTCGGGTCGTGGCATTGTCACACGTCGGTTCGCGGGTCAATCACCGAGTCGCACAATCGGTCTCATTTGGCGCAGGACGTGGCCGTTCGCTGAAATGTTTAATGACATTGCCGAAAAAATCGGCAAGAGCAATCGATTTTCGCAAAATGTAAGTTCTTAATTATTTAGCGCTTGTCTTACTCGCAACTTCCGACCACAGTTCGGCTGTCTGCGCCGCCAGACATGTTTCCGTTTTCGTCGATCACAATCATGTTTGCGTGACCAAAGCCCGAGTCAAATTTTGCACGTTGCTCGACTTTGTGGCCACGTGCGGCGAGTTCAGTAATCCAATTGTTCGGCGCATGCCCTTCGATCTGAATCGTCGGTGATTCACTAGCAGTCCAAGTATCAAAACCAGTTGTTGGTCCACGAAGCACCCAACGACCCGCATTGACAATTTCTGCGGGCGTGCGAGCGGCACTTCTATTTCGCAAGAGCTGAGTAATAAGTTGCAAAACAATTTGAGGTTGAGCGTCGCCACCCATCGTGCCAAGCACCGAAAACAAGGTGCCATCTTTCCGAGTTATAAGTGCCGGACACAGAGTGTGCGGGGGTTGACGACCCGCAGTTAGTTCTGATTGGTGACCTTTGACTAGCGAAAAACCCAAGCCGCGATTATGCAGGTTGATTCCGGTTTGTTGTTCAACCAGACCCGAACCAAAGCCTGATGCATTCGAGTTAATTAATGAGACACCCATTGAGTTCTTGTCGACAGTGCACATATATGTAGTGTCGCCATCGGCTCCGGGGTGTTTGCGTTGTGATGCAAATTTTGTATCAACTAAGTGATCTCTGTTGGCGAGTTCAGGCAAAATCGCAGCCAGATCAGCGCGATCGTGCAACACATCTGGGCGGTCGTGGCCAACAGCAAGCGA
>JAEMTQ010000018.1 GCA_016462185.1 Ilumatobacteraceae bacterium | reverse complement strand
AGAACGGCAGCGATGTCAAATCTCGCTTCGCCAGATATCTCCGGTCTTGATTGCAAAAACTTCTTCGTTGCGATCCGCAATTTTCTTTGCTTCGCCAAAGTCACTGCTTCGAGTGGTGAGCCAAAATTATTCGTTGCCCTTGCCTTGACTTCAATGATGACGATGATCAACGAAGTGTTGCTACGTCTAGTTGCCACGATGTCGAGTTCGCCTTCGCGACAATGCCAATTGCGCGCCACAATTTCATAGCCGTTGTGTGCGTAAAAACTTGCAACAAGTTCTTCGGCCCACCTCGCTCGCGCCATTCGCGCGGTGGCACGTTCTTTGGCTGTTAAGCCTCGACTGGTGGCAACTCTTCGATGTTCAGGTCTTTGAAACTCATCACTCGCACTCGGGGCACGAAGCGGCTCTTGCGGTAGAGATCCCATACCCATGCGTCAGACAGCGTCACCTCAAGTAGCGGTCGCACGCCTTCGGCGATGACCTTGACATCAACTTTGTTGGCCAGATAAAACCGGCGATCTGTTTCAACGGCGAACTTAAATAAGTTGACGACGTCTTGATACTCCTGGGCTAATTGAAGCTCACGTTCTGCTTCGAACTGCTCAAGATCGTCAGTGTTCAATGTGGACGCCGACTAGTTTGCACGGCTCGACTGGCTCGAATTACTCGGCTTGCTCGAAAAAAACGAGAAATATTTATTGGTCTTCGCGAAGTTCGCGAACTTTTGCCGACTTGCCGGTTCGCTCGCGCAAGTAGTTGAGTTTCGCACGACGAACATCGCCGCGCTTAACAACTTCAAGCTTTGCCACCGATGGGCTATGAATCGGGAATGTTCGCTCGACACCAACGCCGTAGCTGAGTTTGCGCACGGTGTAACTCTCGGCGACACCTGATCCGTAAACCGAAATTATGTTGCCTTGAAAAATCTGCACGCGCTCTTTGCCGCTTTCAACGACGCGAACGTGAACTTTTACTTCATCGCCGGGACCGATTTTTGGAATGTCGGTGCGGAGAGTTTGCTTATCGACGATGTCTGTAGGTTTCATAGTGAGCCTTCAGGATACGGCACACAGGGGAACTCTTCCAACAGCCTCTTTTCAACGCTGCTCAAGCCACCACGGCGTTCTATGAGGTCAGGTCGAAACGTCACGGTGCGATGCAGCGCCTGAGCGCGTCTCCAGCGCTCGATCTTGGCATGGTCGCCACTGCGCAAAACCTCTGGAACTTCCCAACCACGAAATTCTGCGGGACGTGTGTAGTGCGGCTCTTCAAGCATTCGCGAGACGCCAAAACTTTCTGACACTGGCGACTCGTCGTTACCCATCGCGCCAGCCAACAAACGCGTCGTGGCCTCAATTACGAGACATGCCGCGACTTCGCCACCACTTAAGACGACGTCACCAATTGAAATTTCGCCATCAATCAAGTGCTCGACAACTCGGTGATCAACACCCTCGTATCGACCACACAACAAACTAAAACCGCTTGTCTTGCTCAATTTGTCGGCAAATTCTTGGTCAAATCTCTTGCCACCTGGCGACAACAAAAACATTGGCCGCTGGGGCTGCACTGCTTCGACCGCCTTAAAAATCGGCTCAGGCCTAAACAACATTCCGGCGCCACCGCCATAGAGCGCATCGTCGACTCGTCGTGATTCGTCGCCGTAGTCACGCAAGTCGTGACAGCGCAAATCTACAAGCGACTCTTCACGCGCACGACCAAGCAAACTTTCGCTGCAAAACTCGTCGACAAGTTTCGGAAAAATCGAGAACACGTCGATTCGAAAACTTGATTTCACGTTCATTCGTCACCTTCGTTCAGATCAAATAATCCTTTTGGTGGATCAATTGTGATCAGCTCTTTGGTTCGATTGACAACAAAGACGATTGGCACTAGTGCCCCAGACTCGAGTTCAAGCAAAGCATGTGCCGGGTTATCGACCACGGCGACACAGCGACCGTGTTTGTTGCCCGAAACATCTTCAACTTGCGCACCAATCAATTCGTGCACCCACATCACGCTTGAATCTTCGATCGGCTCACCGAAAACATCAGACTTACAAAGGCGCTCCGCGAGATTGCGATCATCAATGCCGGCAAAATGCATCAACCAAGTCGTCGACTGGTTCGGACTCGACTTACCTGAGACCAATTGCCCGCGTGCACTGGACACGGTCATCCATGCATTTTGAATAAACAGTTTTGCTCCCGCACGAGTGCGCTCGGGGCGATCAGTAAAAAACGAAACGTAAACATCGCCTCGCACCCCATGTGGACGCGTTACGCGCCCAACGTGAAGCAAACCCTCTGGAGTCTGGGCGTCAGTCGTCGAGAAAGTCGACATCGACTTCGGCATTATCGCGCGATGCTGCAGCACGAACGACTGCACGAATGCTTTGCGCTGTGCGACCGCGACGACCAATGACTCGTCCGAGATCGCCATCGGCGACACGAACTTCGAGAACAATCTTGCCTTCGTCTTCAACCGGCTCAATCTTCACTGCATCTGGAGTATCAACGATCGAACGAACGATGTGTGTCAATACTGATGAAGCAACTGGGGCCAAAGCTGAGTTGGCGCTCTGCGTCTCAGACATTATTTAGCAGGCTTCTTCGTCGCTTGAAACTCGGCCCATGTTCCGGCGATTTCGAGCAACTTGCGCACGCGTTCTGTTGGCAATGCACCCTTTTGCAACCAAGCGATAACGCGAGCGCTATCAACTTTGAGCGCTGACGGCTCTTGTTGCGGCTGGTATGTGCCGAGGATTTCGAGGAAGTTTGTATCGCGTGCTGAACGAGTGTCGGCGGCAACGATTCGATAGTGAGGTCTCTTGGTTTTACCCACACGAGAGAGACGCAATTTTACTGACATGAATTTCCGATCTTTAAGCGAAATGGTTCAAATGAACCGACCGCTAAGGCTACCTTGGCCCTAGCCGCGAGCCCAACGCCGCGGCCAACTCATCAGGGATGCCATCGCCCTTTGACCCCTTGCCGCGTTTGCCACCGAGCATGCCCTTACCGCCCATTTGTTTCATCATTTTCTTCATTTCACTGAACTGCTTCACCAAGCGATTGACGTCGGCAACGGTGGTTCCCGAGCCTTTCGAGATACGCACACGACGTGAACCATTAATCAACTCGGGGTTGGCTCGCTCTTGGGGTGTCATCGAATAAATAATCGCCTCGGTGCGCTTGACCTGATCATCTGGAATTTGCGCATTCTTCAACTCTTTTGGCATTCCTGGCATCATGCCCATCACGCTTTGCAACGAGCCCATTTTCTTAAGTTGCTGCAACTGTTCAAGAAAGTCTTCGAGAGTGAAGTCACCTTCGAGCATCTTTGCCGCGGTCTCTTCGGCTTTTTCTTTTTCGAAAACTTTTTCTGCTTGTTCAATAAGGGTGAGCATGTCGCCCATTCCCAAAATGCGACTCGCCATTCGGTCAGGGTGAAACTGTTCAAAGGCATCAAGTTTTTCGCCGGTTGAGGCGAACGCAATCGGCTTGCCAAGCACTTGCTTGACCGACAGCGCAGCACCACCGCGCGCATCGCCGTCAAGTTTCGAAAGAATCACGCCGTCAATTGACAGAGTCGCATCAAAAGACTGCGCAACAGTCACCGCGTCTTGTCCGGTCATTGCATCAATCACCAAAAACGTAAACTTTGGCTGCACTGCTTGCGAGATTTCTTTAACCTGTTGCATCATTTCTGCATCGATCGCCAAACGGCCCGCAGTGTCAACAATCAAAACATCTTTGCCAATTCGCTGTGCTTCGGCCAGACCAAGTCGCGCGGTGTTTACGGGGTCGCCTGGTGCAGAAAAAACGGGGACATTGATTTGTGCACCCAATACGCGCAACTGTTCGACTGCGGCTGGTCGTTGCAAGTCGGCACCAACAAGCAGAGGTTGTCGCCCTTGCGATTTGAACCAGTTGGCAAGTTTTGCCGCGCTTGTTGTTTTACCTGAGCCCTGCAGACCTGCCATCAATACGACTGTTGGCGGATGACTGGCGTATGTAATTTTCAACGTCTCGCCGCCCAACATTGCGACAAGTTCATCGTTGACGATTTTGATAATTTGCTGACCAGGGTTCAACGCAGTTGAAGATGTCGCACCGACTGCCTGAGTTCGAATTCGTTCGATCACATCTCGAACAACAGTGATGTTTACGTCGGCTTCGAGCAGTGCAGTGCGAACTTCGGCCAAGACTTCGGTTACGTCACCCTCGGTCAAACGACCACGATTTCGCAGGCCTTTTAGGACGCCGCCAAGTCGATCTGAAAGCGTTTCAAACATTGCGACTTAGGTTATCTGTGAATCGTTATTCGCAATAATTAATCGTAATTTTTAATTAAACAGCGCAGCAACAAACTCGGCCGCATCAAACTCGACCAGATCATCAATCGTCTCGCCTAACCCAACGAGTTTGACCGGTATCGCCAACTCGGTTTCAATTGCAAACACGATGCCACCTTTGGCAGAACCGTCAAGTTTGGTCAACACAACTCCCGTTACTTGTGTGGCTTGCGCAAACTGTTTCGCCTGGGTTAAACCGTTTTGGCCGGTTGTTGCATCGATCACGAGCAATACCTCTGTCACTTTGCCCGCACCTTTGTCGGCCACACGACGAACTTTTGTTAGTTCTTCCATCAGGTTGGTGTTGTTCTGCAATCTGCCAGCAGTATCAGCAAGCACAAGATCAATTTTCTTCGCCGACGCACGTGCCACCCCGTCAAAAATCACCGAACTCGGATCGCCACCCGCCGCCCCGCGCACAATTTCGGCACCAGATCTTTGCGCCCAAGTGTCAAGTTGATCGCCAGCCGCCGCACGAAACGTATCGCCTGCCGCCATCAGCACTGTGCGACCCAACGCATGTTGCTGCGCCGAGAGTTTGCCGATTGTCGTTGTCTTGCCGGCTCCATTCACGCCAACCACAAGCCAAATGTTTGGTGCGTTTAACGTCGTATCAAAGTTCAGTTGTCGCGAGCTTGTTGATAATTGACGAGTCATTTCGTTTCTAAGTGCTGCCGACAAGTCACTTGGCTCGACAATTTGCTTTGACTTTACAAGTTCACGCAACGGCGCTAAAACTCGGCTCGTCGTAGCCACACCCACATCGGCGCGCAACAGTGCTTCTTCTAATTCATCCCAAGTTTCTTGAGTGATCGCCGACCGCGTCAAAGCAGTCGTGATTGCTCCGGCAAACGAACTTCGAACTTTGCTTAGGCGATCGCGCGCGCTGGCAACCGCAACTGGAGACTCAGTTGCCTGCTTGGTGAGTGTTTGGCCAGAACTAGGTTTCTTTGCACTTCGCCGGCCAACAAAGACGACCCCAATTCCAAAAACGAGGGCAAGCACAGCGAGCGCCAACAAAACTTTGGGGGCCGTATCGGCGGCTATTTGTTGCGCAAACACGTTAAGCGCGAGCATAAATTAGTTTATGCGGACTGTGCGGTAACGCGCTCCACCACGACACGCGAAGATCCACCTGGCTGCATCGTCACACCGAGCAACGAATCGCCTGCTTCCATCGTGCGCTTTTGGTGACTAACTATTAGTAATTGTGCTTCTTGACGAAACTCGTGCACGAGTGCCAAGAAGCGATGCAAGTTCACGTCGTCGAGTGCGGCTTCAACTTCGTCCATTACATAAAACGGTGAAGGGCGACTTCGGAAAACTGCGAACAGATAAGCCAAAGCCGTCAACGAACGCTCACCACCCGAAAGAAGTGAAAGTTTTTTCACGTTCTTGCCTGGTGGCTTGGCCTCAACTTCGATGCCGGTGTTTAGCAAGTCGTCTGGATTCGTCAGCGTCAAACGACCTGTGCCACCCGGAAACAACATCGCAAACAGTTTCGTGAAGTTGTCGCGCACATCGGCATATGCGGCGGCAAAATTGCTCTGAATCTCTTGGTCAACTTGTTTGATTACCTTCATCAATTCGCGACGCGAGTTCTTCACGTCTTCGAGTTGCTCTTCTAAGAACGTGTTTCGCAACTGCAACTCGGTAAATTCTTCAAGCGCAAGTGGATTAATCGGCCCCATCAAACGAAGTTCGCGCTCGAGTTCGCGCTGGCGAGCCAGCGGGTTCGTACCCTCTGGCAACTCTGGCAACTGCGTATCAATCGCCCGTTGCGGCTCAACTTCAAGATCGCGACGCAAAGTTTCGACGGCGCCTTCAAGTCGCACTTTTACTTCTGATTCTTCGAGCTCTACACGGCGGTTTCGCTCACGAGTTTCTTCAAGTTGCTTTTCTGTCGCACTACGCTCACGACGCGCATCGTCAAGACGATGAGAGATATCACGAACTTCGCTGCTTTGACGTCGACGCAAGTCTTGCAACTCAATCTGACGAGTCTCTAGCGATCGCACATGGCCTTCGACGATGCTCGACAACCGCACGACTGCGCCCAACACGGCTTCAACGCGACTGCGTTGCTCTGACGCTGCACTTCGTGCACCTTGGTCAGCTTCTAAACGTGACTCAAGTTCGTCAAGTCGAGCATCTAAGAAGCCTTTGCGTTCGCGCAGACCAACTGACTTGGCATCAAATTCTCGGCGACGCGACACAACCGATGCTGAGCGGTCGTCGATATCGGCTTGTGATGAACGCACGCCAGCAAGTCGCTCGCGCACACTGACAACTTCAACTCGACGCAAGTTAAGCAGCGTCTCGGCTTCAACAAGCGCTGTCGCACTTGATGTAACTCGTGCTTCGGCTCGCTCGAGGGCTGCCGATGTCACCGCATTCGGTCCGACTCGCAACGATGTGGTTGCCAGTCGATCGCCCTTGCTGGTTACGACAACAACGTCAGGCCGCTCAAGCACGATGTCAATGCCTCGATCAAACAAATCGACGAACACGACACGCGCCAACAACCCATCTAATAGCGAGTTCACCGCACTTGCGTTTGCGCCTGCCTTGGCCCGCACGAACGATCGCAGTGAAGACGCGCCTTGAACAGCAACTGGCGCAATCTTTGACGTCCAATCACCTAGCGAGACGACAGCACCCATCGCATCAGATGAACGCAACTTCGACAACGTTTCGCGTGCCGACGCTGCGTCTGTCATCACCATTGCGTTCAACGCATCTGACAAACCTGCATGCACTGCTGATTGCCACTCTGCATCAACTTCTATCAACTCACTTAGTGCACCCAGAGCTCCGGTTGCAGTAGCAAGTTGACTGAGACTCGAAGCATTCGCCGCCACAGATGCGCGCAACGTTTCAACTCGCGCACTATCGCCTGCCGCCGCAGCTACAGCATTTGCATAAGCGGCACTCGCCGCATCAAAAGCAGATTCAGCATCGCGCACGGCCTGTGCTGCCGATTGAGCATCGTTCGCACGATCAGCCACAAGTGCTGCTTCATCACGTGCAAGTTCGATTTCTTGTGCCGCGAGTTGGCTTAATGCAACTGTGACGCGCTCAAGTTCTTCGCGCGCCGTTGAAGCATCAGCCTCAAGCGACGCAACAACACCAGCATCCATCAACTGGCCACGATCGCGCTCGACAGAACGTCGACGCTCTGCCAAAACTGCAATCTGACCGCGAGCCCGACCCAGAAGTTGTTCGACACGCACCAAATCGTCGCTGGTGCCAGACTCGCCACGTGCTGTGAGTTCTGCTTCGTCGGCCATTACTGCAGTATCAAGACTTGCAAGTTTTGCGCGCAACGTTTTTTCGGTTGACTCACCTTCAACTTTGCTCACTGCCGAAGTTTCAAGACGTGTGCGCAACGCCGAAATTTCTCGACCCGAGATATAAAGCTGCAACTGCCGCAACTCTGAGGCGATCGCTCCATGTCGTCGCGCAGCATCTGCTTGTCTTTCAAGCGGACGCAGTTGTCGACGAACCTCGCGCAATAAATCTTGGGCTCGCAACAAATTTGCTTCGGTGCCTTCAAGACGACGTTCGGCTTTTTCTTTTCGCTTGCGATGTTTGAGTACACCTGACGCTTCTTCGATGATTGAACGACGATCTTCTGGTCGCGCGTTCAACACCGCGTCGATTTGTCCTTGACTAACAATTACGTGTTGCTGACGACCAACACCAGCATCTGAAAGCAAATCTTGCACGTCCAAGAGTCGACACTGAATGCCATTGATTGCATATTCGCTTTCGCCACTGCGAAACAAAGTTCGACTCACACTTACTTCTGAAAATTCAATCGGCAACAAACCCGCCGAGTTGTCGATCGTCAGCACCACTTCGGCACGACCCAAAGCCGGGCGCTTAGAAGTGCCGTTGAAAATTACGTCATCCATTTTTTGACTGCGCACCGACGAAGGCGCTTGGGCACCAAGAACCCACGCGATTGCGTCGACAACGTTGGACTTACCCGAGCCGTTAGGGCCGACCACCACGGTCACGCCAGGCTCTAGCTCCATCACCGTCGTATCGGCGAAGGACTTAAAGCCTTTAAGGGTCAAAGATTTGAGAAACACTCCGTCGCCGAGATTAGTTCATCTCGCAACTACACGCTTGAAATTCAGTGCTGACAGGCCGAGCAATAACAAGTCGTGCGACCCGCAACGACCGTCATCAAAATTCGACCTTTTCCACAGCTCAGACACGCCAGCCCACCTCGGCCGTAAACGCGGTGTTCGTCCTGAAAACTGCCTGTTTGGCCGTCTAAATCCACGTATTGCGTGTCTTTCAGCGTGCTGCCACCCGCGTTCACGGCTTTATTCAATACTTCGATGATCGCACCATGCAACCGAGTCAGAGCCACATTCGTAAGTCGACTGGGCAGCCGATCGGGTCGCAGTTTCGCCAAATGCAAAATCTCGTCGGCATAAATATTGCCGATACCGGCGACAAAATGCTGATTGAGCAGCAGTGCTTTTAAATTTCCCCGACGATTCTTGAACAATTCGCGCAAAGTTTCTGGGGTGAACTCGTCGTTCAAAGGATCAACACCAAGATTTGCCAAATCTGGCATTTGTGTTTTCAATAGATCGGGATCAAATACGACGACTTCTCCAAAAGTCCGCGGATCAACAAACCACAATTCACTCTCAACGTTGCTGTTCGCCGCACTAGCTAGATGCAACACGACGTGCGTGTGCGGTGGGCGCTGTGAGCCCGGTTTGGCGATTATCAACCTTCCGCTCATTCGCAGGTGCATCATCAACTTTTGCCCTGAATCCAAATCGCAAAGCAAGTATTTTCCGCGACGATTTGCCGAAAGAATTTTGACACCTGTCAGACCGTCAATCAGTGCTTCGCGGCTGGTGCGTCGCACTGTTCGTTCGCGACCAACTTCAACTCGCTTGACGGTTCGCCCAACAACATTTTGTTGCAGACCTCGCCTGACCGTCTCAACCTCAGGAAGTTCTGGCATTCGCGTTTTGCTCGCTAAGAACTAATCAACCTGCAACGCTGCACAGGCTTGTTGCGCTGCTTGCTCTTCGGCCACTTTCTTTGAGCGCCCCGAGCCAGAACCCAACAATTCGTCACCAAGAAAAACTTCAGCAAAAAACATTTTGGCGTGATCAGGCCCGGTGTCTGTGACTCGATAGTCAGGCATTGGTCGCTCAAGTCGGGCGGCGAGTTCTTGCAATTGTGACTTGGCATCAAGTTGCTTCAACGCCGCTTGGGCTTCGTCGATTGATTCAGTCAATAAACCTGCAACAAAGTTATAAGCACGCTGCGGATCTGAATCAAGGTAAACAGCACCAAAAACTGCTTCAAGCGCATTTGCCAAGATCGAAGTCTTTTCTCGCCCACCACTGGCTTGCTCACCGCGGCCGAGCAAAACATGATCGCCAAGATTCAATTTTGTGGCCACTTGCGAAAGTGCCGTTGCGTTGACAACAATCTTGCGCAAGTCAGTCAACTTGCCCTCATCAAAATCTGGATAACGGCGATACATCACATCACCGATCACAAAGCCAATCAGCGCGTCGCCCAAAAATTCGAGTCGCTCGTTTGATTCGAAGCCTTCATTTTCGGCAGTCCAAGAACTGTGGCGCATCGCCGTCTCAAGCAAAGCAAGATTTGAAAACTGATAGCCGATCTTTTTCGCTAACTCTTCCAGCGATTTCGTCATTGCTCTTGCAATGCTTGACGAATTTTGCCGACCATGTCGACTTCGACCATTTCTTTTGCAACTTTGATGCCGTTCAACATCGCACGCGAGCCAGAAGAGCCGTGCGAAATAATGCACACACCGTCAACGCCGAGCAAAATCGCGCCGCCATACGTGTCTGGGTCAAAAGTTGAATACAAACTCAGCAACGCCGGCATCAGACCGTCAGCGTGCTCTTTGTATTCGGGAGCGCTGATTGCAGCGAATAACGCTTTCACAACGCCACGCATGGTGCCCTCAAGGGTTTTTAATGCGACATTGCCCGTAAATCCGTCGGTGACAACAACATCAACTTTGTCGGTCATGATGTCACGACCTTCGACATTGCCAATGAAGTTGAGATTTTTTGCATTCGTAAAAAGCTCATATGCCTGTTTGCGAAGAGTGTCGCCCTTGCCTGGCTCTTCGCCAATCGAAAGCAAGCCCACGCGCGGATTCTTCACACCGAATCGCGCTGTTGCATAAACACTGCCCATCAATCCGAATTGAACAAGCCACTCTGGTTCAACTTCGGCATTTGCGCCAGCATCAAGCAACACGGTCGGCGTCGTGCCAGGTGCAGGAATTGGCGTGGCGATCGCCGGGCGTTTTACACCGGTTATTCGTCCCATTCGCAACAATGCCGAAGCCATGGTCGCGCCAGTGTTGCCGGCAGAAATCATCGCACTCGCCTTGCCGTCGCGAACTGCTTCAGCCGCGCGAACAAGTGTCGAATCTTTTTTATTGCGCACCGAACTCGCGGCGTCTTCATGCATTTCAATGAATTCGCTCGCGACGATTAACTCGAAGCCCTCACGATTTTGCAGGTCGCTCGGCCCGACTAGAACAACATCAATACCTTCGGCGACGGCTTCGCGCGCTCCGGCAATTATTTCGCCAGGAGCCTTATCGCCCCCGAGGGCATCAACAGCAATTGGCAGCATCGTTACGACAAACGACGCGAAATCTCGAAATTAACTCGCGTCGACGTTGACTGCGACACGACCCTTGTACCAACCACAACCAGAGCAAACTGTGTGTGGACGCTTGGCAACGCCGCATCGTGGGCATGAACTTGCCGATGGCGACTTCAACTTCCAGTTCGCAGCCTGACGCATGCGACCCTTGGATTTAGATTTCTTTTTCTTTGGAACTGCCATCGCGAACTCGGCTTTCGGTATTTTTGAAATGTATTAAAAGAACGAACTGCAAGGCTAGCGGATAATAACTGCGTTTTACTCAGTGCCTCATTGGTTTTCGTCGGTCTTGAGCGCATCCAACGCTGCCCAGCGCTCATCGCGAACCTGGCGCGAACAAGAGCAAGATGCCGACTGAAGATCAGCGCCACACTGCGGACACAACCCCGGACAGTCAGCTCGGCAAAGAGGCGCCAACGGCACAGCAAGCAAAACATTTTCGCGAGCCATTTCGAGCAGATCTAGTTGCTCACCAGTAATTGGATAAGCATCGGGGTCGCTGATCACGGCTTGATACAACTCTTGAACTTCTACTTCTGTGTGACCAGTCAGCGGACGCAGACATCGCCGACATTCGAACTTCCAATCGGCCTGAAGTTTTCCGTGCACGACAATGCCATCGGTCAGCGCTTCAAGCGTGAGAGCAACATCAACTTTTGATCCTTCAACGATGCGGGCGTCGTCAAAGACAAATTCTGCAACGTCAATTTGTCGGTCAATCTCGCGAATACTTCCTGCTCGACGCAGCAATTCGGCGACATTAACCAATAATGGCGACGCCATCACCAACTCGCTTTCTCGTAAATCAAAGACAACTAGAGACTGATTTAATACTCTTCGTCTTGATCAAACAACCCAGAGGCTGTGTCATCAAGAGAAACTTCATGCGCCGGTTGTTGCGCCACGATTGAAAGTCGAGCCCGACCTTCGGCAACAGTTTTTGTCAGGCGGTCAAGCAGAATTTCAAAACTGCCCAGACGACGGTCTAAAAAGTCTTCTGTTTCACTCTTCAATCGACGCGAATCTTCGTTGGCGGCTTCAATAACTTGACGTGCTCGTGCTTCTGACGCCCGCACAACTTCTGTGCGTTGAACCATTCGTTCGGCTTGCACTCGAGCAGCCTCCAAAATTTCGTCGGCTTCACGTTGCGTCTTGGCGAGAAAGTCTGCTCGCTCTTTGATCATCCATCGCGCTTCACGAATTTCTACTGGCAAACTGTCGATCGCATCCTGCAAGATCCCCAACACTTCTTCACGATTAATCTTGGGCGCACTTGAAAGCGGCGCGTTCGGCGCACTTGAGATTGCTCCGATTGCCTCAGTGATAAAAGCCTCTGAGTCACCAAGTTCAACTGGCACGGTCTCGCCGTCGAAAGAATCTACGACCTTGTCGTAATCCTCAAAATCATCGTTTGGCATGGATCCTCCTACTTTTTAACTTTAGTAATTGCATCTTGAACAACTGCTGGCACAAGTTTGCTGACGTCGCCACCATTTTGAGCAATGTCACGCACATAACGACTGCTGATAAACGAAAGCTCAGGTCGTGCGATCAACAAAACTGTTTCAATCCCGCCGACTGCGCGGTTCGTATCAGCCATCTGCAGTTCAACATCAAAGTCAGCAGCATTACGCACGCTCTTGACGATGAAGTTTGCGCCAAACTTCTTGGCTGCATCGATAGCCAGACCCGATGCGGCGTTCACTGACACACCTTTAATATGACTGGTCGCGGCTTTTGCCATCTCTACTCGCGCAGTCACCGAAAACATACCCACGGGTTTTTCTGGATTGTGCATCACGGCAACGATGACTTCACCAAACAAATTGGCAGCCTGATTAATAATGTCGACGTGCCCAAGGTGAATTGGGTCAAAACTTCCGGGAAACATGACTTTCATCGCATCCCCTACGGTACTCGCCTTAAATACGTCACATGGGTGCGCCCATAGCGTTTGGCGCGCGTTGACTCCCAGCCAGAAATGCCCGTGATTTCACGGCCGCTCTCGGCAACTACGAGTGGCGCCGAAAGCTGGTCGAGCAACTGTTGCCATTTAACAAAATCATATGGAGGATCAGCCAAAACGAGATCAATTTTCGTGTACCGCGCAAGACCCGAGATCGCATCTGCACGAACGACTGTCGAACGATCGGTCAAATTCAGCGTCTTGATATTTTCTTGCAGACTCGCCAGTGCATCTCGGTCGCGTTCAATAAAAGTGCAGTGCTCGGCGCCACGCGACAACGCTTCGATTCCGAGTGCGCCAGTGCCGGCAAACAGGTCTAAAATTTTTGCACCAACTATCGCATCCATGCTGGTCAACGCATTGAAGATCGCTTCACGTGCCATATCGGTTGTCGGCCTCGTCGTATCACCAAGAGGTGCAACAATTTTTCGCCCCCGCAGTTCGCCCGCCACAATTCGCATGCATTCACGCTATTGCCACGAGCACTTTTTGACGAGCACCGATTTCAGTCACCAATAGTTAGTTGAACAAGTGGTTGACTTGTCTCGTGGCCGACAACTCAGATCAATCAAGTGAGTTCGGCTCTGGTCGTGCCGAAGCACCAACCGAATCAATTATCTGTGTTGACTGCGGAGGCCAAGCCCACCTGCTGACACATCCCCCCGAAGACGGACAATGGCAAGTCGGCGAAGTTGTTGCCTACCGGTGCAGCGACTGCCTCGACCGCTGGGATCTCGTGCTTGCCCCTGAGGGCGAATAAAAACTTTTAGTTTTTAAACAAAAACTCTTCTTCGTCTGGGGTTAAGAGCAAATCAATCTCGTCGCGAATCTCGTTGTGGCTTTTCAAAGTTGGGTCGTTGCCGATTATTTCGGTTGCGGCTGCCCGCGCCAACTCGATGAGGTCACGATCTCGACGCAGTGACGCAAGTTTCAAATCACTGCGACCTTTTTGCGCTGTATTCATTATCGTTCCCTCGCCACGCAGTTCAAGATCAACCTCTGCCAAATAAAAACCGTCTGTTGATTCGACAAGTGCATCTACACGTGGCGACGAAATTTCAGCATCGCTTGTCACGAGCCAACATCGCGATGCGATCGCTCCTCGCCCGACACGGCCACGAAGCTGATGCAACTGGGCGATACCAAAACGATCGGCGTCAAGCACCACCATGCACGTCGCGTTTGGCACGTCAACACCGACTTCAATCACGGTCGTTGCGACCAGCACATCAAGTTTGCGATTACGAAACTTCGTCATCACTTCATCTTTTTCGTTAGATGGCATCCGCCCGTGCAACAAACCCAACTTCAAACCTTTTAATTCGGTCTTTGACAGAGTTTTAAAAGTGTCTTCTGCCGATGCGACTTGCAGTTTGTCGCTCTCTTCAATCAACGGGCAAACAACAAATGCCTGCTGACCATGACTAATTGTTTGTCGTATCTCTTCCCACATTTCGGATTCAGACTTTTTACCTGCAACCCAAAATGTCTTTATCGGCGTGCGACCAGGCGGCATCTCGTCCAGCACGCTGACATCTAAATCGCCATAAACCGTCATCGCCGCCGTTCGCGGAATCGGAGTTGCAGTCATTATTAATACGTCTGGCGAAGTCGCCGTCATGCTGGTTGTATCTGTGCCTTTATTGCGCAGCGCGGCACGCTGTTCGACGCCAAAGCGATGCTGTTCATCAATCACTGCCACACCCAATGAAGAGAACTTGACGCCGTCTTGAATTAGCGCATGCGTGCCGATCAAAATATCGACACCCCCGTTGGCCAGATCACGCAACAACTCGCGGCGACGCTCACTAGTGACGCGACTCGTCAACAACTCAACTCGCAACTGACGATCACCAAAAAGATTATTCTCGTCGGGCACGAGTAATCCTTCGAGAAGATTTCGTACGCCCGCAAAATGTTGTTCGGCCAGCACTTCAGTTGGCGCCATCAAGGCTCCCTGATGGCCGCCTTGCACGGCTGCCAACATTGCCGACACGGCAACAACTGTCTTGCCACTTCCGACGTCGCCTTGCAGCAAGCGATGCATCGGGTGCGGCGCGGCCAAGTCGTGATCGATTTCATTTATCACTCGCTGTTGGGCTGAAGTTATCGCAAAAGGCAACGCACTAATGAAACGTTGTTGCAACTTTCCCCCGACTTTGTGGCGAATGCCGGTGTTGTCGAGTTCAAATGCACGCTTGCGACCAACCAATACAACTTGCACGCGCAACAATTCGTCAAACGCCAAACGGCGACGCGCGTCTTGCTTGGCCACCATTGTTTCAGGAAAGTGAATCGACCATAACGCCGTCGTTCGATCTACAAGTTCGTAACGCGACAACAATTCGGCCGAGACAGGGTCTGAAATGCCGCGCTCACGACATCGCTCAAGAGCATTTTCAACCCACGTCGCGAGCTCCCAAGTTGAGACTTGTGCCTTTTCGCTTTGCGGATAGATCGGCACGATTCGACCGGTTCTGTCGCCGATCAAATCAACTAGCGGGTTGCTCATCTGCAACACTCCGCGAAACAAGTCGGGCTTGCCAAACATCGCAACTTGTGACCCAACTTTCAACTGCTTTTCACGCCACGGCTGATTGAAGAAAACTGCCGCCAAGCGTCCCGAGTCGTCGCCGACTTGCACATTTACAATCGTCTTGCGGTTCTTGGTCGTAAATTTAGAAACCTTGCGAACTTCGACAATCACCAACGCTTCTTGTCCCGCAACCAGATCGCTAACTCGGGCTTCATTCGTGCGATCAACCCACTTGCGCGGATAGTTCGTCAGCAACTCGAGCACGTTGTTGATGCCGTAGTCAGCCAGGGCCGCTTTGCGCTTTTCGCCCACGCCTTTGAGAACTTCAACGTCGATCGCCGCGAGATCGCGCAACGTAATTTGGCCCGTCATGCGGGTCTCGACTTATTCAACACCAAATAAATATGGATACAGCGGCTGTCCGCCGAAATGCACTTCGCACGAAATATGCGGATGCGCCTGCCCGACATGCGCCACAAGTTCATCCGTCATGTTCGCACTTGCGCCATCTCCCGTGATGATCGTCAGCAATTCGCGCTCCGGCGTGATCAATTTCGCTAACAAGTCACGGCAAACATTTTCAAGCGTCTTGGCGACTGCCACAACTCCGTCACCGCGCACAAGGCCAATGAAGTCGCCTGCCTTAATTGGGCCCGCATCGCTGTTCGTGTCGCGAATCGCTTGTGTCACTTCGCCAGTTGCAACCGAACTCGCAGCTCGCGACATCTGCGACCCGTTGTGTTCTGCCGAAGCTTCTGGGTCGTAAGCGACGAGCGCTGCAAGAGCCTCAGGCATCGAGCAGGTCGGCACAACGCGCACGTCTTTTTTCGTCAACTCATCAATTTTGTTAGCCACCGGAATTATGTTTTTGTTGTTCGGCAAAATTACAACCTGAGTCGCGTTCATATGCTCAACAGCATCTAGCAACTCTTGAGTCGATGGGTTCATTGTTTGCCCACCGGTCACAACACCGTGCACACCCATCTGACCAAAAAGTTCGGCAAGACCGTCGCCGCTGGCGATTGCGACAACAGCACAAGTAACTGGCGGCAACGCGGCTTGTGCACTCGCCGATCGTCCAGCATGCGAACTGTTTGATCCGCCAACTGGCACACCGAGTTCGGCTTCACGCTTGGCGTGTTCTTCAGAAACTTCTTCGAACAAATCAGTAATTCGAATCTTCGAAGGTATTCCCCCGATCAGCAATGGCGCTTCGACTGCCGCGCCGATGTCATTGGTGTGAATATGGCAGTTGTAAATGCCGTCGCCGCCCACAACAACGATTGAGTCACCAATCTCACCCCAGGCGTTCTTAAATTTCTTTAGCTTCGTGTCTTCAAGATCAAGCAAGAACATGACTTCGTAACGTAATTCGCTGACATCAACGCTGCCGTCGCTGGCATGACGCAACGCAACTTTTTCAAGTTGCTCTGCCGAAGGGCCATCGTCGTAATTTGGTTCAGGCAACGGTTCACCAGCTACAACATGCAACGCCGAATCGATAAACAACATAAACCCTGCACCGCCAGCATCTACAACACCAGCATCTTTGAGTACAGGCAACAACTCAGGTGTGTTGGCGAGCGCTTTTTGCCCAGCCGCACGCGCCACACGCAACATCGCTGCCAAAGTTGCGCCGTCGTTTGCCGCACGCGTTGCCGCTTCAGCAGTTTCACGCACAACAGTAAGAATTGTTCCTTCAATTGGTTTCAACACTGCTTCGTATGCTGCGGCCGATGCCGCTTTGAGTGCTTCAGCAACGCGCGGCGCACCTGAGGTCTTAGCCGTCTTCAATGTCGACGAAAGCCCACGCAAAATTTGACTCAGAATCACGCCACTGTTTCCGCGCGCACCCATCAACGAGCCGTGGCTAATTGCTTCGCATGTCGTCTCGAGCTCGACTGACGCACTTTCAAGTTCAGTTACGACTGCGTCAAGTGTGCGCGACATGTTCGTGCCAGTGTCACCATCTGGCACTGGGTAGACATTCAAACGGTTGATGCCGCTGGCATGAAGTTTCATCGTGTCGCGGAAGGTGATCACCGTGTGACGCAAGGCATCCGCCCCAAATTCTTCTAAAACTGCCACACGGCAAGGCTAGTCAGCCTCGCTGCACGATGAGCCGTCACGACGAGACGACTAGCAATTCCACCGATTTGGCAACTATCTTTCTAGGTGTGCAAGGCGTGATCAAGGCATTCGACCCATCATCTGGGGACGGCATCGTTATTCGCGATACAGATTTGAGTGAGTACAACATCGCGGCAGATGCACTTGAAGGTTCTATTTTTCGAATGTTGCGTCAAGGTCAGCGAGTTTTGTTTTCGCTCAACGCAACAGGTCACGCGACAAAAATTAGACTCGGCTCAGAGCGAGACATGGAAACACCCGGCGCATAGCGCGGGCGACATACATGGCAGCCAAGAGTTCAAACCCGAAGCTAAACGCTTGGGTCGCGCAGTGGGCCAAAGTTCTTCAGCCTGACACCGTTTATTGGTGTGATGGATCACAAAGCGAATACGACACACTCTGCGCCGAACTCGTTAAGTCGGGCACTTTCACCAAACTCGACGAAGCCAAGCGACCGAATTCGTTTTGGGCGCACTCTGATCCAGGTGACGTTGCTCGAGTTGAAGATCGAACATTTATTTGCTCAGAAAACAAGATCGATGCCGGACCAAACAACAACTGGCGCGAACCATCTGAGATGCGAAACGAAATGAACACGCTTTACACAGGCGCGATGCGTGGTCGCACAATGTATGTCGTTCCGTTTTCGATGGGTCCACTCGGTTCACCGATTGCGCACATCGGCGTGCAACTTACTGACAGTGCTTATGTTGCAGTCAGCATGCGCATCATGACTCGCATGGGTCAAGGCGCACTCGACGCACTCGGCAACAACGACTGGGTTCAATGTCTGCATTCAGTTGGTGCGCCACTCTTGAACGGCGCAAAAGATTCACCATGGCCGTGCAATCCCGACAACAAATACATTGTTCACTTCCCTGAGACGCGCGAGATCATGAGTTACGGCTCGGGTTACGGCGGCAACGCGCTGCTCGGCAAAAAATGTTTCGCTTTGCGCATTGCTTCGGTGATGGCTCGCGACGACGGCTGGCTCGCCGAACACATGTTGATTTTGAAACTCACGAATCCAAGCGGCGAATTCAAATACATTGCAGCCGCATTTCCGTCGGCTTGTGGCAAAACCAACTTGGCAATGCTCGTGCCGACGATCAAGGGCTGGAAGGCCGAAACGATTGGCGACGACATTTGTTGGATGAAGTTCGGCAAAGACGGCCAGCTCTATGCGATCAACCCCGAGGCCGGCTTTTTCGGCGTTGCACCCGGCACGGGTTACGAGACAAACCCAAATGCAATGCACACGCTGAACGCGAATTGCATTTTCACGAACACTGCGCTCACGTCAGAGGGCGATGTGTGGTGGGAAGGCATGACAGATTCGAAACCTGCTCGCGCAACCGACTGGCGCAACCAATCGTGGACTCCAGAAACAGAGACTCCGGCGGCGCACCCGAACGCGAGATTCACTGCGCCGGCAAGTCAGTGTCCGTCGATTGCGCCTGAATGGCAAGACCCAAGTGGCGTGCCAATCTCGGCGATTTTGTTTGGCGGTCGTCGACGCACAACGGTGCCGCTCGTGACGCAAGCATTTGACTGGGACCACGGAGTATTTCTCGGTTCAATCATGGCTTCAGAGACGACTGCTGCGGCTGGCGGCGCGGTTGGCAAACTGCGATTTGACCCAATGGCGATGCTGCCATTTTGTGGCTACAACATGGCTGATTATTTCGCGCACTGGTTATCGATTGGCGAAAAAACTTCTGCCGAGAAACTGCCGCAAATCTTTTTCGTCAACTGGTTTAGACGCGACAACGACGGCAGATTCTTGTGGCCGGGCTACGGCGAAAACAGTCGCGTTCTCAAATGGGTCTTCGAGCGCATTACCGGCAAAGGTGCCGCACAAAAAACTGCAATCGGCTACTTGCCCGACACGAATTCGCTTGACGTCACGGGTTTGACCGTCAGCAAAGATGATCTCTCTGCGTTGTTGACTCTTGATACTGCAGGTTGGCTCGAAGCAGTGCCACAAATTCGCGAGCACTTTGCTAACTTCGGCGATCGCCTGCCGACAAAATTGAAAACTTCACTTGACTCTCTTGAGTCAGCACTCGCCTAGTTCGTTTTTAAGTTTTTTAGCCGGCTTGGCCGACGAGCATTGCGCGAATTCCGAGTCCCATAATAAATAGACCACCAAAACCGTAGAGCAGATACATCTTGCTCTTGAGTTGTGCGCGATACGAGTAGATAATCGCGATTGCAATAATCGCCACGAAACCATAGAACGCGTGAAACGCCGGATATTCAATTTTGTTGCGATTGACGATTGCAACTCCGAGCACGACCTGCACGAAAACCGAAAACTGAGCGACGCCCGTGAACCACCACAATGCTCGACTGCGCAACGCAAGATTCTTGTGCGCCAACAATGCCCACACACCCGCCAT
>JAEMTQ010000081.1 GCA_016462185.1 Ilumatobacteraceae bacterium | reverse complement strand
TAATGACTGCTAATTCGATATACGCATCACAAGTTCGCGCCGGTGAAAGTTTTGAAACCGTTGTAGCCGATTAAGCCACGGCCGATATAGATTTAAAGTCTTATGGCAAAGTCTTGTCTAAAGCACCTAGCCAAAACCTCGCTGATTTGCGCTTCGCTTCTCTTTGCGACCGGGCAAATCGCGGGTGCCTCAGCAGCGAAAGCTGGTTCTCTAAAAACTAGTTCTACAAAACCTAATGCCAAGACCAACTCAACAATCACAATTGGCTTTACATTAGAGCCAGTCAGTCTTGACATCAGTGGCGTCGCTGGTCAAGCGATTCCTCAAGTTTTGTTAAACAATATCTACGAAGGTTTATTGAAAGTAGAAAATAGTGGCAAGATCGTTCCGTCACTCGCCGAGTCTTACAGCGCCTCAGCAAACGGTCTCGTTTACACATTTAAAATCGCAAAGGCAAAGTTTCATGATGGCGCAAATTTAACTTCGGCCGATGTGGTCTGGAGTTTTAATCGAGTTCTCGATCCAAAATCAACTGCAGTATTGCCAACACAAAAACAACAGTTCTCAACGATCGCTTCAACCACTGCGCCAAACGCGAGCACTGTCATCATCACTCTCAAGAACCGCGACAACGACTTTTTGTTTAACCTAACTCAGCGCGGTGGAGTAATTTTTAAATCTGGCACGACTGACTTCGCCACCAAAGCAAATGGAACTGGACCTTTCAAACTTGGCAACTGGAATCGCGGCAACAGCATCACGCTCGAACGCAACGAAGAGTATCGCGGCACAAAAGCCCTGTCAAAGACCGTAATTTTTCGATACATTCTCGACGCCACGGCGCTGAGTAACGCAATCTTGTCGGGCCAAATTGACATCATGTCAACAGTTCAAAAGCCAGAGTTATTATCCGTATTTAAGGGGCGCAAGGATCTAAAAATTAGTAGTGGCACGACAAATGGCGAGGTAACTCTCGGCATGAACAATTCAAAGGCGCCTCTTAACAACACAAAAGTTCGCCAAGCGATTCGGCAGGCAATAAATAAAAAAGCGCTAATTAAAACTGCATGGGCTGGATACGGACTCGAAATCGGCAGTTTCGTTCCCCCTACCGATGCGTGGTACGAAGATCTTTCAAAAATACATCCGTACGATGTTCAAGCCGCAAAAAATCTGTTGAAACAAGCGGGCTATCCAAATGGTTTTGCAATCACGCTTGATATTCCACCTGCACCATACGCTGAAGCATCGCAAGAGTTCATCGTGGCATCACTCAAAAAAATTGGAATCAATGTCACCATTAAGCCAGTTGCATGGGGTGAGTGGCTAGATCGGATATTTACAAAATCCAACTACGACATGACGATTGTCGCCCATGTTGAGCGAAGTGATATGTCAATCTACGCAAATCCAAATTATTACTTCCGCTACAACAGCGCTGAATATCAAGCACTCATCAAAAAGGCAGGTTCGGCGCGCACTCCTGCTGCTCAGGCTGAATCGCTTAAAAAAGCGGCACGATTGCTCTCAAGCGAGTCGGTCAGCGACTGGTTGTGGCTGATACCGAACTTGCAGGTCGTTAAAAAATCTGTGACTGGCTTTCCACAGAATAGTGTTGGAGACGCATACTCGGTTGCGGCAATTGCGAAAGACTGATTCGCTGCAAAATCTAATCTGGTATCTTGCTCGGCGATTTACTTTATTTGTTGGATCACTTGTCGCCGCTAGTGCACTGGTTTTTTTATTGTTACGAATGCTTCCGGGTGATTTAGCCCAAGCAAAGCTCGGCATCGAGGCTTCTCCTGAGGCTCTAGCTCAAACTCGAACAGAATTCGGTCTGAACGATTCGTTGATATTGCAGTTCGTCAAATGGCTTGGCAACGCACTAAGCGGCGACCTTGGTGTATCAATGCTGACTGGCGCAAACATCGCCCAAGAAATTGTCAATAAGGCAACAGTGACTCTGCCGCTAATTGGTTTGGCGTCAGTTCTCGCTCTAGTTTTTGCTATTCCACTTGGCATGTATTCGGCACTTAATTTTCGTCGGCGCAAAGGAATCGGCATCGCGGCGATCAGCCAACTCGGTATTGCAATCCCGACATTTTGGGTTGGCGTAATATTAGTCACTATTTTTTCAGTCAAGTTTCAAATACTCCCATCGGGTGGGTTTCCTGACGCTGGTTGGAGTTCTTGGTCTGGTTGCCTTGAATCTTTAGTGTTACCAGCAATTACTTTGGCACTCGGACAAATTGCGATGTTGATGCGATTTGCACGGTCGGCAACGATCGAGGTTCTTCAGCAAGACTATTTTCGCACTGCTCGGTCTACAGGTCTGACTCGCGGCCAAGCACTGCGCGTTCACGGTGTGCGCAATTCACTTGTTCCGGTTGTTTCGGTTCTCGGAATGCAGATCGCAACACTGATTGTTGGTGCGATAATCGTCGAACATGTCTTTGCATTACCAGGCATTGGACAAATGTTGTTACAAGACGTCAGCATCCGCGACTACACCAAAGTGCAAGGCACTGTCGCCGCAACAACCGCAGCAGTTTTCTTCGTGAGTTTTTTGATTGATGCACTACTTGGCTTTCTTAATCCAAAGTCACGAGCAAGCCAATGAATCGAAATAGAAATCTATTTTTCGGCATTTGTCTGGTCGCTTTTAGTTCGACGATGGCACTCCTTTCGGTCTTATGGACCCCGTATGACCCTCTCGAGATCAACCCTGACATATCGCTGGCTAAACCCTCGTGGTCGCACTTACTTGGCACAGATGTTTTAGGACGCGATGTCTTCAGCAATCTTTTGGCCGGATCTCGCACGACTTTGATCACCGCATTTCTTGTAGTGATGATCACGATGTCTTTAGGTGTCACGACTGGCATCGGCGCAGCACTTTCACCACGATGGTTCAATCGCACCGCTATTTACTCAATTGATATTGTCTTGGCTCTCCCAGCTGTGCTTTTTGCGATTGTCCTTGCAGCAATACGTGGCCCTTCGACTTTTACCGCGGTTATTGCAATTTCTATTGCTACTGCGGCTGCAGTTGCTCAAGTAACTCGCCGAGAAGTGAACGTGTTACTCAACTCTGATTATGTGCTTGCAGCGCGAGCCTGCAACAGCAACAGACTCCGAATAGTTCGACGACATATTTTGCCCAATATTCGCGCATCACTTTTTATTCAGGCCTCAGGTGCCGCGTCAATTGCAATTTTGGCTGAGTCAACCCTTTCTTATTTAGGATTAGGAACCACCCCGCCTGCACCTTCATGGGGCCGGATGCTTGCCTCTTCGCAACAATATTTAATCATTGACCCGATCGTTGCTTTGTGGCCAGGTCTAGCAATCATCTTCACTGTTCTGGGTTTCAACTTGCTCGGCGACGGACTTCGCGAAGCGCTTGATCCGACTTTACGAAAAAGTAAATCATGAAATTTCTAGAAGTCAATAATCTGACGGTCAGTTTTGGTAACAAAGTTGTAGTTGACAATGCCTCGTTTGAGTTGGCGGCTGGTGAACGCCTTGGCATAATTGGCGAATCTGGTTCTGGTAAAACAATGATCGCACTTGCTGTCATTGGCCTACTACCTGATTCGGCTACTGCAAGTGGCAGTATTCGACTTGCTGGTGAAGAATTGTTGACTTTAAACGATCAGCAAATGTCTGCTCGCCGCGGAAACCAATTAGCGATGGTGTTTCAAGAGCCGCTAACTGCATTGAATCCGTTAATGCGTGTCGGCAAGCAAATTGCTCAACCACTACGAAACCACAAAAAATTATCACGTAATGCTGGCCTTGCGCGGGCTATTGCGCTCTGCACTGCTGTGGGTCTGCCAGACCCTGAACACATAGTTCGCGCCTACCCACATCAACTATCTGGGGGTCAACGTCAACGCATCGGACTAGCCATAGCGATCGCCTGTAGCCCGAAACTATTGATTGTCGACGAACCAACTACTGCTCTAGATGTATCTGTGCAAAAAGAAGTTTTAAAGACAATTAATGATCTTGTTCAACAACAAGGCACGTCACTTGTTTTTATTTCGCATGATCTACCGGTTGTCTCAACTATGTCTGAAAATATCGCTGTAATGCGAAATGGAGAAATAGTTGAGCAAGCGAATATCTCTGCACTATTCAATAACCCGCATCACGAATACTCAAAGAAACTTGTAGATCTCGCACGAGCCACCGAAAATAAGTTCAATCGTTTCACAATAGGTAGCACCGCATGAGCAATCCGCTTATCGAAGCCAAAACCCTCTGCCGCGATTTCAAATTACCACGCACAGCTATATCTGGTTCTAGACCTGTTCGACACGCAGTCGCAGATCTTGATCTAAAAATTGAAGTTGGCGATCGACTCGGAGTCGTCGGTGAGTCTGGTTCTGGAAAAACGACTTTGGCTAAACTTTTATTAAATCTCGATAAACCCACAAGTGGATCAATAACTTTCAAAGGTCAGAAACTTTCACTTTCGGATATGGCTATTTTTCGACGTGAAGTTCAAATTATTTTTCAAGACCCGCGCAGCTCACTTGACCCACGGATGACTGTTGAGCAAATAATACTTGAGCCACTTGAATGTTTGGACTTTCAGCAAAACCATCAGTCACGAATCGAACAGGTATTGCAACAAGTTGAACTCGACCCCACAATATGGTTGCGATATCCGCACGAACTTTCAGGCGGGCAGCGCCAGCGCGTGGCAATAGCGCGAGCACTCGCCACTCAACCGTCGGTCTTAATCGCTGATGAACCTGTGAGCGCACTTGACGTCTTGGTTCGCGAAGAAATCCTGCAACTACTGTCTGGGTTAATTGAGAGTCTCAACCTTACGCTCGTTCTGATCTCGCATGACCTAAGTGTGATCAGTCGTCTTTGCGAGAAAGTGGTTGTGATGCGTGACGGAAGAATCATCGAATCTGGCACAACCCAAGACGTGTTTCGCACTCCTCAACACCAATTCACTCAACACCTGATCGCTTCAGTGCCCCGCTTACCAACCATCAAATAGCCCAAGTTTGAAACCCTAATTGGCTGTCGTAGTGCACCGTAAGATGACCGCCTAAGTATTATTGAATTAAATGATTTAGGTTGAGAACTTATCTCATAAAGTATCGGTGGTGAAGATGACTGAGTTCGTTGAAGTTGCGAGTGGCTTAAGGTTTCCCGAAGGGCCAGTGG
>JAEMTQ010000080.1:2147-5190 GCA_016462185.1 Ilumatobacteraceae bacterium | reverse complement strand
GTTGAAGACGGCAACTACATTCGCGAAAATTTCTTCGGCCCAGACCCACGCTTGCGCGAGATGGTCAGTCATTTGTCAGATTTAGATTTGCAAAACCTGCCACGCGGTGGCCATGACTATCGAAAACTTTATGCCGCTTATCGCGCCGCAATTGAAAACACGGGCTCGGGTCGACCAACTGCAATTTTGTGCAAAACAGTAAAAGGTTGGACGCTTGGCGACGATATCGAAGGCCGCAATGCAACTCACCAAATTAAAAAGATGACTGATGCGCAGCTCAAAACGTTGCGCGACCGCCTGCATCTAAACGACGAGATTTCAGATGCGGCTCTTGAAGCCGACGAACCGCCGTACTATCGCCCACCAGTTGACAGCGTCGAGTATCAATACATGGTCGAACGTCGACGCGCCCTTGGTGGCGCTGTGCCGCGTCGTTCAACTGCGGTGCGCAAGGCGATCACGATGCCAAGTGACGATGCGTTTACAGAGTTCGAGAACGGCAGTGCTGCGCAAAGCGTGAGCACAACAATGGGTTTCACACGGTTGCTGCGCAACTTGGCACGCGACAAAGATTTTGGTGAAAGAGTTGTGCCGATTATTCCTGATGAGGCTCGCACATTCGGAATGGACTCGTTGTTTCGTGAGCTGAAGATCTATGCATCACAAGGCCAGAAATATGAACCGGTCGACCACGACATGTTGCTCAAATACGCCGAAGCAAGTGACGGTCAAATTCTTGAAGAAGGCATCACAGAGGCCGGCAGTCTTGCGAGTTTCATTGCCGCGGGCACAAGTTATGCAACACGTGGTGTGCCGATGGTGCCGTTCTACACGTTTTATTCGATGTTTGGTTTTCAACGCGTCGGCGACTTGATCTGGCAAGCGGCCGATGCTCGGGCTCGAGGCTTTTTGCTTGGCGCAACCGCGGGTCGCACCACTTTGCACGGTGAAGGTTTGCAACACCAAGATGGTCACTCACTTATATTGGCTAGCACTGTGCCTGCTTGTCGCGCATACGACCCGGCATTCGCCTATGAAGTCGCCACGATTGTGCGCGAGGGTACGCACGAAATGTATGGCGAAACACAGAGCGACGTGTTTTTCTATTTGACGCTTTACAACGAAAATTATCTGATGCCGGCGATGCCAAAGTCAGCAACGATCACCCAAGAAATTATGCAAGGCCTTTATTTATGGAAGCCGGCACCGAGCGCCAAACACCGCGCGACGATTCTGTTTTCAGGTTCGACACATACGGCGGCGAGCGTCGCGGCAGACGAACTGCTCGAAAAATACGGTGTGGGTTGTGAACTCTGGTCGGCGACGTCATATAAGACGTTGCGCGAAGAAGCGATGGATGCCGAACGTTGGAGCCGCCTGCACCCAGAACAGAACCCGCGCCAACCATTGGTAACACGTTTACTAAATGACGGTGACGGACCAATCGTGGCCGTTAGCGACTTCATGCGAATTGTGCCCGAACAGGTTGCGAGATTCGTGCCGAAACGAAGATTTACTCCTCTTGGAACAGACGGCATGGGACGCAGCGACACTCGCGCCGCTTTACGACGCCACTTTGAGATTGATGCACCGCATATTGTTGTCACTGTGTTGCATAACTTGGCGCAATCTGGCGCGATCAAATCTGATGTCGTAACCGAGGCGATAAAGCGCCACGGCTTGAACCCAGAAGTTGCATTTTCGCTTCATCAATGACCAAGACGCTTTACATCACAGGCATCGAAGCCGCCGATGCATTGTTGAATCGCGATGGAACGGCACTAATGATTGGAATGCTGCTCGATCAACAAGTGCCAATGGAGTGGGCGTTCACTGGGCCATACACAATTCGTAAACGGCTGGGACATGTGAACGCCAAACGCATCGCGGCGATGAACGTCGACAAGTTTGTGGCAATCTGCTCGGAGAAGCCGGCGATCCACAGGTTTCCGAGATCAATGGCGACTCGTATTCATCAATTGTGTGTTGCCCTCACCGAGAACCATGGTGGTCGCGGTGCCAATGTTTGGAAAGATGTCGACGACGCCGAAGAGTTAATGAAGCGACTGCGCAAACTTCCTGGATACGGCCAAGAAAAAGCAGAGATCTTTATTGCGTTGCTGGGCAAGCGGTTTGACGTGCGACCCCGAGGTTGGCAAAAGTTCGCCGGCGTATTTTCAGATGCACGACCACGTTCTGTTGCAGATATCTACTCGCCGGCAACATTGCTTAAAGTTCGCGGATTCAAACAGATGCAGCGCGCTCGCGACACTGACAAACAAGATCGGCCAATCGTGAAAAGTAAAAAACGAACAGTGGCACGAGCGAAAAAGTGACCATTCTCGTCACAGGTGGCGCTGGATACATCGGAGCCCACACAGTTCGAGCATTACGCGAAGCCTCTCGCGAGGTAGTCGTGCTCGACACACTTGAGCGTGGCAATCGCGAAGCAGTGATTGACGCCAAATTAATCGTCGGCGATATTGCTGACGATGCGCTCGTGGCAAAAATTTGTGCCGACTACAAGATCGACGGTGTTGTGCACTTTGCCGCATACAAAGCCGTCGGCGAATCGATGACCCACCCCGAGATGTACTGGAACAACAACGTTGCGTCAACGAAAAAATTGTTGGCGACCTTGCAACGACTGAACATTAAAAGATTTGTGTTCTCGTCGTCGGCGGCCGTTTATGGCACACCAAAGACTGCACCAGTTAGTGAGTCAGCACCAACAGAGCCCGAGAGTGTTTATGCCGAAACAAAACTCGCCGTCGAAAACGAACTGGCGGATCATGCAAAGTCTTCAAATAGCGCCATGAATTCAGTGAGCCTGCGATATTTCAATGCGGCTGGCGCGAGTAGCGACAACAAGATCGGTGAAGACTGGTCGACTTCGCAGAATCTGGTGCCCCAAGTGATGCGCGCCTTGATCGATAAGTCATTCAAGCTCAAGATTTTCGGCAACGACTACCCGACCGCAGATGGCACTTGCATTCGTGACTATATACATGTCGAAGATTTGGCGGTTGCACACGTCAAAGCG
>JAEMTQ010000080.1:0-2047 GCA_016462185.1 Ilumatobacteraceae bacterium | reverse complement strand
GAAAATTAATTCGGCATGTTTGTGCGCTGGCGGTCTAACCAACCCAACAAAACTGCGATTGCTCGGGGGTCATGACGCAATCGGTGACCCGCACCAGGAATAACTTGAATCTCTGCCGAACCGTGCGCCTCAGATAACACACGAGAGTCGGCAGTTGGCACGCTCTCGTCGTCGTCGCCGTGCAGAAGCAACAACGGTCGCGGCGCAAATCTGCGTGCGGCATCTGCTGGCCGAAAGCGTCGCAATTCGCGTGACCACTCGTCGAAAGATTCTGGAAACTTGGGTTTATGAATTGCACCGACTTCACGAACGTGCTCTAGAAATCGACGTGGTTGCGCCGCCCAATCTTCAAAGTCGGCGCGAGCACCAAGCAACGCGCAACCGTTGACACGCGGATCATCGGCCGCCGCACACAAAGCAAGTGATGCACCTGTGTTTGTGCCAACCAGCCAAACACCGCTCGGTGTCGACTGTTCAACAAGGTGATCGATTGCTGCGCGCAGATCGTCGATCCAACCTTGCATTGAAAAGTCGCCCTCGCTGTCGCCACATCCGCGAAAAGTAAATGTCATCGCCGCCCAACCAAGTTCGTTGGCGACGCGATCAATTAATTCGGGAAACGTGCTCGCCGAGTGTCGCGCGTCATTAAGCGCAACTGGAAACCCGTGACACAACAACATGCCGGGAATCGCACCAGTTTTACCCGATGGTTTTGCTAAGTATCGCGCGAGCGAAAGACCACTTGAGAGAAATGATCCGTTCACTGCGTCGACATGCGATCAGTTTTACGCGTGCGGTTTGCGATGGCGGCGAGTTTTGCCTGCAGTTGCCAAGGTGTACCCGCGATTGCGTGCCTCAGGCAGAGTGTCTGGCGCAAAGCAGATGCCGACTTCGGCATTGACGATCTCTTCGATTATCGACGTGTGTGTTGCGGCATCTAGTTCATCGATGTCGTATACCAATTGGGTTCTCTTGTCACCCAGAAACCGAGTGTGAGCAAATCTTGAATGTCGTTGCATAACTCAAATCTAGCCGTCACTTCGTTTATGTCTTTGCGACCTGCTTATGATTAACACAATGGCAAGCGCACAAACTAAGCCTGAAAAGATTGATTTCTTTTTCGACATTATGTGCCCCTACGCCTATCAGACTTCAATTTGGATCCGCGAAGTTCGCTCAAAAATTGACCTCGAGATCAACTGGCGTTTTTTCAGCCTTGAAGAAATCAACCGCGAAGAGGGCAAAAAACATCCATGGGAGCGCGCACTCGCCTACGGATGGACTCCCCTCAGAATTGCCGCATGGCTAAGACGCATTGACCAAGATTTGTGCGACGACTGGTATCTGGTCGCTGCCCGTGCACTACATGAAGACGGTTTGCGACCCTACGAAGAACAAACCGCGCGTCAACTTTTGGCAAGCATCGCCGCGCCGGCAAATACTTGGGACGACGCACTGGCCGATCAAACAACACACGATGACGTGCGACTCGACCACGATGAATCGGTAACTAAGTTTGCCGCATTCGGCGTGCCGCTGATTGTTTTTGCAAATGGTCGTGGCGTGTTTGGGCCAGTCGTAGTACCACCACCAAGTGGCGATGAGGCGATGAAACTCTGGGATCTGACGAAGAGCTACAGCGAAATTTCTGGCTTATATGAATTAAAGACGCCGAAGACTCAAAAAGATCTAGAGAGCATTGCCAACACATTTGACTCGTATCTCAAAGCGCGCGAGTGGAAGACTATTCAAAGGCCAGCACCATGACAACAGACAACTACAAACTCACATTGCAATCGCTATACGAAACCTGGGTGGCACTCGCCGAATTTGGTGCGTCACTGACAGAAGATCAATGGAAGACACCAACGAAGTGTCCGGGCTGGTCGGTGCAAGACAATCTCTCGCACCTAATCGGTACAGAGCGATCACTTGGCGGCTTGGGTGACACGACGCACAAGGCAACAAATCTTGAACACGTCAAAAACCCAATCGGCGAGATGAACGAACATCAAGTTGATGCACGACGAAGTCTTTCGGGCGCGGC
>JAEMTQ010000140.1 GCA_016462185.1 Ilumatobacteraceae bacterium | reverse complement strand
TGGATGAACTTTCAGAAGAAGACCGCATGACTGTTTCGCGAGCCCGCAAGGTGCAGCGTTTCTTGTCGCAGCCGTTCTATGTTGCCGAAGTTTTCACCGGTGTTAAGGGTGAATATGTTCCGACAGCACAGACAGTTGAAAGTTTCGAAGCGATCATCAAGGGCGACCTTGACGATGTGCCAGAACAAGCTTTCTTGAACGTCGGTGGCGTTGATCAAGTTCTTGCCAAAGCCAAGTCGCTTCAAGATTCGGCAGCGTAAGTTTCAATCACCATGGCTGAGAGAAGTTCGCTAAAAGTTGAGGTGGTTTCACCAGAACGCGTTTTGTTTTCTGGTGAAGCACGTCAAGTAATCACGCGTACTTTGGATGGCGGCGAAATTGCGTTTCTTCCGGGTCACACAACTTTTTTGGGTGCACTCGTCGAGAACCACACACGCATCTACTTGGCTGACGGCAAAGTGCAAGACGTTGCGGTGCATGGCGGTTTTGTTGATGTTGCGCCAGATCACGTGACGATTTTGTCTGACAGCGCCGAGCTTGCAGAAAATATCGACGTCGTTCGGGCGCGTGCAGCGCAAGAACGAGCCCAAGAAGCAATGCGTGGCGAACACGACGCATCAGTTGCGGGTGACTTGCGTCGGGCTCATGCGCGACTTGCCGCGGCAGGTGGAAGCTCAAACTCCGGAGGGTCGGCTCACTAACGAGCCGTAGCCTGCAGTAATGGCAAGATATCCGTTCACCTGTGCTTTGGTGACGGGCGCGTCGAGTGGCATTGGCTACGAGATGGCAATTCAACTTGCAACTTCAGGCGTGCCAGTAATTGCGGTTGCTCGTCGGCGTGATCGTCTCGAACAGCTCGCTGCACAATTTAAAAATATTGAAGTGATGGTTGCCGACTTGTCAACGCCAGAAGGTGTGGGTCAAGTTGAGTCGCGAATTTCTGATTCTTCGAAAACGCCAATTGATCTGGTTGTAAATAATGCAGGCTTTGGTTCATCAGGGTTGATGCACGAAGTTGATGTCGATCGGTTATCGCGTGAGATTGGTGTCAACGTTTTGGCGCTAACTCGTTTGTCGCACGCGGCGGTGAATGCAATGGTGCCTCGTGGTCGCGGTTATCTGTTGAATGTGTCAAGCATCGCGAGTTTTCAGGCAGGGCCAAGCTCGGCGGTTTATTCAGCGACAAAGGCTTTCGTCACGAGTCTGACCGAAGCATTGCACGCAGAGTTGAGTGGCACCGGTGTTCGTGTCACGGCATTGTGCCCTGGGTTCACTCGCACTGAGTTTTCAGATGTGTCTGGCACTTTGAGTATCGCAACCCAGGTGCCTGAGTTCGCATGGCTCGACGCGACTGACGTTGCTCGCGCTGGTCTGCGCGATGTGGCGCGAGGTCGCACACTGAGCATTCCTGGAGCGATTTATAAAGGATTAGCTGCCGTGTCGAGTGCGTTTCCGCGAGCACTCGTGCGCCGCATCACCGCTTTTGCCACCGGCTCTCGCTAGTT